>NZ_CDWTMO010000215.1:0-5584 GCF_977946435.1 Frankia sp. CgKIO3
GCCCTGCCCGGGATCCGATGGTGGGAGGCGACCTGCCGGCGGGTGGTGGTGGTCCGAGGCCGGATATTCCGTGGCTTTCCGCTCGCTGAGGGGCAACGGCTCAGCGCACGCCGCGCGGGCGGAACTGAACACTGATCCGCGGCCCCACCGGCCGCGCCGTCTTGGGCACGGCATGGTCCCACGTGCGCTGGCAGCTGCCTCCCATCACGAGCAGGTCGCCGTGACCCAGGTCGTGCCGGATCGTCGGACCGCCCCCGCCCCGAGGCCGCAGCAGCAACGCCCGCGGAGCACCTAAGACGGCGATCGCGACCATGGTATCGCGGACACCACCCGGCCCGACGCGATCGCCATGCCAGGCCACACTGTCACGCCCGTCGCGATACAGGCACAGCCCGGCGGTGGCGAAGCCCTCGCCCAGCTCGGCCGCATAGTGCTCGTCGAGGACCCGCTTCGCCGCGTCGAGCGCCGGGTCGGGCAGCGACGCACGCTCGTCGTAGAAGGCGAGCAGCCGGGGAATGTCGACGACCCTGTCGTACATCGTCCGTTGCTCCGCCCGCCAGGGGACACGATCGCGCAGCCGCTCGAAGAGCACGTCGGCTCCAACGATCCAGCGGGGCCGCACATCGACCCACGCGCCCCGCGCTAGCCCGACTCGCTGGACGGACGTCCCGAGTGGACCGACCTCGACCGCCGGGGCGTCATCGAGCAACGAGGCCTGGAACGCCGCGATCTCCATGCTTCGACATTATCAAACACACGTTCGAAGACGGGTCTGCGACAGGCCTGCCGACCCGACCGCCGTCACAGGTTGACAGGCGAATAATCGGAGCAGGAATAGACGAGGAATAGACGAAGGTAGCCGGCGGGGTCCCCTCGAATCGCATCGTTCCGATGTACGTCGCCCCCGTCAGCGACTTCCGCGAGGTCTTCAGCTCCACGACAGGCCTACGGATCCCGCCTTCCGACCGAAGGCACGACGTAGCCGGCACCCGGAGATCCGCCGCTCCCGCGGCGGCGAACAACACGACCGTCCGACCGGCTCCGACGCGCACCTCCAGCACATTCACGAAGTAGTTGTCGTCATAAACGCTCACCGCCACCGACGGCATCGTCACCGTGCCGAGGAGCGCAGGCGAGTAGTCCGCCTGGCACGAGTAGCGGAAACGGTAGCTTCCCGGCAGCGCGAGCGAGAACGTCAGTGTTCCGGAATACCGTCCGGAGGAGCTCACCGGCACCTCGGCCTGGACGGGAAACAGCCGGAACTCGCGAGAACCCGACGAGACCAGCACGCAGGATGTCCGCGGATCCCGCAGGTCGCTACGGCCGGTCGCGTCGAATCCGACCCGCAGCAGGAAGCCGTCCTGCCGGCTTCTGGTGAGAGTTGCGTAATAGTCGGCGCTGTACTGCGACACCCCGGGCGCGGCGGCGGAGAAGGAGGGCACGACGGTGAGCTCCTGGGACAGTCGGGGGAAGCCGGCTGCGGTGGCCGAGCTCGTTCGCGCCCCGGTCCCCGCACTGGTCCCGGCCCCGCTCCCCGCACCGCTCGCGGCCGCGGACGGCGATACCTTCGGGACGCCGTCTTCCGGTCCGGTCGCGGCCACCGTCGAGGACGCGGTGCCGGTCAGGGACCCGTCGCCCGGATGGGTGCCGACACCACCGCGGGCGAGGAACACCCCGGCCAGGATCGCGAGGACGGCTGTCAACGTCCCGGCCACGAGCCACACCCGTCCCGAGGGGCGGCCAGGCGCCCCGGGCGTCCCAGGCATCCCGGAGTCGGGCCACCGCGAACCGCCTGCCTCCGGCTCGCCGACGGGCGGCAGCAGGGCCGTTGCCGGTCGCGAGACCGTAGGTACCCGCGGCAACAGCGGTGTCGGTGCCTGTGGCAACAGCGGTGTCGGTGCCTGTGCCGGCGGTGGTGCCGGTGGCAGCGGTGGTGCCGATGGCGATACCGGTGCTGGCACCTGTGGCGGTACCAGCACCGGTGATGCCGGTCCCCGGCCGCGAGGGAGGCGAGGGCGCGCGCGGCAGCCGCGGCATCCAGCCGGACTGCCGGGTCCTTCTCGAGCATCGCCTCCAGCACCGGCTGGAGCCGACCGGCGAGCACGGTCGGGCGCGGCGGTTCGAACAGGATCGCGCTGAGCAGCCCGGCGGTCGTGTCGGCCTGGAACGGTAACCTCCCCTCCACCATCTGGTAGAGGGTGACTCCCAGGGAGAACACGTCACTACGTCCGTCCGCGGGCTGACCGCCGAGCCGTTCGGGAGCGACATAGGCGATGGTGCCGACCACTCCGGCTGCGGTCATCCGACTGTCGTCGTTGTGCGCGGCGATACCGAAGTCGGTGACGAGTGCCCGGCCATTCTCCGCCAGCAGGATGTTGCCCGGTTTGATGTCGCGATGAACGACGCCCTTCGCGTGGGCGAAGGCGAGGGCATCGGCGACCGCGGCTCCGATCGACGCCGTCTCATCCGGCCGTAGCCCGCCCGATCCCCGCAGCCGGTCCGCTACCGACCGAGCCGGGATGATGAGGTCCATGACGATCCACGGCAGCCCGCCGTCCTCGACCACGTCATGGACGCTGACGATCCCGGGATGACCCCGAAGGCGGGCGGCGTTCATCCCTTCCCGCCGTGCGCGGGCGATCCGTTCGGTCCACTCCCCCGGCGTCGAGTCGACGGGGATCGAGACTTCCTTGAGCGCGACGTCGACCCGCAGCATCTGGTCGGTCGCCCGCCAGACGGCCCCCATCCCGCCAGCCCCGAGGCGATCCTGGAGTCGGTAACGGCCGGCGACGACCAGTCCCGCATGGCCTACCACGGTCCTCCCCGATCCTCCCCGCCCGTGCCCGTTCATGCCGTCCGTGCCCGTTCATCGGGCAACTTCTCTGGACGGCTACTTTAGTGAGGGTTCCGTGGATGTCTCCCCGCCGGCCCGGTCGGCCCGGTCGGCCTGATCCCGACTTACCAGGCCGCCGATCGCGCACTCGTCGTGGGACCGCCGAATTCAGGGGAGGAAGTAACGGTCCAGGGGCCACCGACCGTACCCAGGTCCCCCGAACCCAGGTCCCCCGAACTCAGGTTCGGCCGGCTCGGGTCCCCGTACCCAGGTTCCCCGAGCTCAGGTTCGGCGCCGGGGGGTGCGGGACGTTGCGTGCGCCGAGCATCTCGGCGGCGATCTCGCGGACCTCGGCCATGCTCGGGACGGCGCGCCCCGCGTCGGTCAGCTCCCGCTGCACGGAGGTCATCTCCACCTCGGGCATGCCGCAGGGCGTTGCCCAGGCCCATGGCCGCATGTCGCAGTCGACGTTGAGCGCGAATCCGTGGCTGGTCACCTTGCGCGTGCACCGCAGGCCGATGGACGCGATCTTCCGGTTGGTCCGGCGGGTCCAGACGCCCGTGAGCTCGACGGACCCGGGCGGGGTGTCCCGCCGCTCGGCCGGAATGCCGAGCGCCTCGACCGTATCCACCAACCGGGCCTCCAACAGCCGCAGGAACGGCACCACCGCGTTCATTGCGCCGATATGACACATCACGTAGCCCACCAGCTGGCCGGGGGCGTGGTACGTCAGCAGCCCACCCCGGTTGGTCTCGTGAACCGGGATGCCCAGCCCCGCGAGCGGGCGGTGCTCGGGCGGGGTCCGCTTGCCGACGGTGTAGACCGGCGGATGCGACAGGAACCACAGCGTGTCCGGCCGCACGCCGTCGATCCGTTCCCGCACCATCACCCGCATCCGCGCCATGGCAACCTCGTAGTCGACGAGATCCTCGTCGAGGCGCAGCAGGGTCTCAGGCCAGGTCACCGGGACCGGGCCGCCGTCCACGCCGTCCACGGCGTCCACGGCGTCCACGGCGTCCACCCCGTCGACGACATCCACTCGGTCGATAGCATTCACGGGGTTCACGGCATTCACCTCTCCACCGTATGCCCGGTCCACCGTGTGCCCGGGTTCCGGCGGTCCGGGCCGGGATGATCCCGCGCGGTCGGCGTACCGTAGCGCACAGGGAGCAGCAATGACGTACGACATTGTCGCCGACCTCGTCGTGGTGGCCCACCTGCTCGGGATCGCGTTCATCATCTTCGGTGGGCTGCTGGTCCGGCGGCGGCGCTGGCTGCTCTGGCTGCATGTGCCCGCCATCATCTGGGGCGTAACAATCATCACGATCGGGTTCACCTGTCCGCTGACCCCGTTGGAGAAGTATCTGCGACGGCTTGATGGTCAACCGGCCTACCAGGGCGGTTTCATCGATCATTACCTTGCGGGCGTCCTCTACCCGGACGATCTCACCTGGCTCGTCCGCTCGCTGGCCGCGCTGATCGTGGTCGTTGCCTACGTGCGCGTCTGCCTGGACCTGCACCGACGACGGTCCCGACCGACGGTGGGCACCGGACCGGATCCGGCATCATCCGACCCCGGCCAGCGATGACCGTGATGACCGGCGGTGGGGTAGGCCGAGGCCGGCTACGACGTCACAGCGCTACGACGCCACAGCGCTACGACGCCGCCACCGGCACACCCCGAATACCCCAACGGGCACACCACCTACGCCGGCGCCGCCCAGCGGGTGCTGGACCGGGTGTCTCAACCGGCGGTGAGCCAGTGGGACACGGCGTCGCCCGTCACGACTCGCACGGTCAGAATTACCGCGGCAACCGCGAGAAGCGGAACGACAACCCAGTGTTCGATCCTGCCGTCCGTCCGGGGAACCAGGACTGTCTCCATCCGCCAGGTGACCGGCCAGAGAAGAGGGCAGCCGCGCGGGGTCAGGCAGTCCCCGGCCAGGTGGGCGAGACAGCCCAGGGTGACCGCGTAGCCGGCGAAGCTCATGTCGATGCCGTGCATGAGAAAGACAGCGACCCCGGCGGTCACGCAGTCCATGACGGACGACCAGTGCTCGTGCTTCTCGAAGTCCAGGCCGAGCCCACGTAGCCCGAAGCCCACGAGGACGAACAGCGCGGCCCAGCATCCGTACTCGAAACGGGCGGCCAGCAGGCCCATGACCACACCCATGCCGAGCGCGAAGAGGATCGAGTGGGTGGCGTGCCGGTGGCCACCGGCGGCCCTGCTGATCCACCTGCACATAACCCGGGTGACCGGCCCGAAGGTGTTGGCGATCCGACCGTTGGGATGGTCGATGTCGGGCAGAAGCGCCGCGCCCGCGGACACCACCGCGCCGGCGATCACCTGGGACGAGGACAAGGACACCGCGTGCGAGCCCAACCACTGCTCCCGGGACAGCAGGGGTGCGGCGGCCAGCCAGACCACCGCCCCGCTCAGGGCGTGGGTCCGCCCCATCATGGCAGCTCAACCTGAATGATCAGCACCGTCAGACTGTATCCAGCCGATCCAGCCGCCGCGCGCCGAGCGACGTTCGGCTGTCCCATGGCAAGCAGGCCCCGCGTGTGGTCATCGATCCAGCTCGTCAGACCGGTCGTCCGCGAGTTTGATGTTCCGGTCAGCTCGCAGGCGCGGGTGCTGACGCGAAGAGCAGCGCTACGCGGTCTCCAACAGGCTCGAAGCCAAGCTGCTGATACACGCCGTTGCTGGTCGGATTAGCCAGATCGGTGAACAGCAGGACCTCGTGCGCT
>NZ_CDWTMO010000216.1:0-5539 GCF_977946435.1 Frankia sp. CgKIO3
GCGGCGGGGGCTGGGACCACTGCGCCTCGAGCCGGGTGATGGCCTCCAGCTCGCCGTAGTCGAGGAAGATGCCCCGGCATCCGTCGCACTGCTCGATCTGGATGCCGTTGCGGTTGTACGTCCGCATCATCGCGTGGCACTTGGGACACTGCAGGGTGTAACTCATGCCGAACCTGCCGTTCATGGCGGGGAGACATCCTTGGCTGCGGGTAGCGTACCGATCCCGCGGAAGTCAGCCGGTGGATAGTCGAGATCCGGACGGGTACGGGCCCACCCGGGCCATCCGCCGGCAGCACTCGACGAAGGCATCGGAGATCGGATCAGGTTCGGGCCCGGCACCGGGCGCGTCGCCGTCGAGACGCGCGGCGACCGCGATGGCCGCGTACTGCACGACAATCGCGCGGGCGGGCAGGTCCAGGGCCGTCCAGGGATCCTCGCCGCCCGACAGCGCCGGGCCGCCACCGGCCCGGTAGTCGTCGACGAACCGCGCCCAGACGTCCATCGGCAGCAGGCCGGCCGCGTACCAGGCCGCCGGCCGGGCCAGGTCCCATACCGGGTCCCCGAGCCCGAGATCGTCCACGTCGATGATGCGCCAGCCGAGTCGGGGCAGCGCGACGAGCTGTCCGAAGTGCCAGTCACCGTGGATGATCGTCAATGGCCGCGCCGGCCGGCGTGACCGTCCCGGTCGGGTCGGTTGATCCGGTTGATCCGGTTGGATCTGGTGGTGCAACGCCCACTCGGGCAGGGTCGCGGCGGCGCGCAGGACCACCTCGGCACGTGGATGGCCGGCCTGGTCGCGCAGTCGAGCCACGTCGTGCCGCAGCCGGCGGAGCACCGTGGCCCGGGGGAGCACGAGGAGATCCGACGCGGTGACCGGGATGCGATGCAGACTCGCCAGCAGCGCGGCAGCCTCGGCCCAGGGAACATCGTCGACCTGGTCCAGTCCGAGCGCCGAGCCGGCCGGCCAGGCACTCACCCATCGGTCGTGGACCCGGACGGCGAGCCCGTCCAGACCGGTATGGGTGGCGTAGGACGGCGGGGACGGCAGAGGCAGCGGGGACAGCAGGGGCAGCGGGGACAGCAGGATGTGGCCCAGGCGCGGCTGGGCCACGAGCCGGAGCCGGGCCGCGAGCGGCTGTGGGTCGGATCCGGGCGGGTGGGCCTTGAGCACGACGTCACCGTGGCGCACGATCAGCCGTTCACCGTGGTGCGACAGCACGACGGGAGCCTCCCGGCCGCCCGGTTGGAGCCGGCGGGCGAGATCCGCCATGCCCGTCAGCAGAGCGGCGTGCGGGGCGGCGTCGCCAGTCAGGGTGGTGGTCACGAGGCCGATGCCTTCACCGCGTCGGCTTGCGTAGCCGCCAGATGCATTCGGAGGGCCAGCGGCGCGCCCATGCCTCGTCGCCGCGTTCGGGCTGGGCGGGTGCCGGTTCCTCGCTGTGATCGTCGGATGCCGGCGGTGCCGGGCGAGGTTCCAGAAGATCTTCGATGACGAGGTCGTTGTCCCGGAAGAGCCTGATCCAGGTGCCGTAGGGAAGGTTGGCGCTGACCAGGCCGTCGGCCTCGGCCAGCAGACGCAGCCCGAAGTAGTCGCGGGTCAGGCGACTGCCGGGGGCGTCCCGGCCCGGCGCCACGGTGATCTCGTAGATCGGGCTGACGTGGCTGAAGGCGAGCAGGCCGCCGGGGCGCAGCACGCGTGCGGCCTCCGGCACGGCCCGGAAGGGGTCCGCGAAGGAGAAGGCGCCGTGGTCGGCGAAGACGATGTCGAACGAGCCGTCGGCGAAGGGCACCGCCTCGGCACTCGCCTGGACCAGGGGGAAGGATAGTCCGGTCTCCGCGGTGAGCCGTCTGCTGTGGTGCAGCTGCCGTTCGGAGAGGTCCAAGCCGATCGGTCGGCCCCCCCGCCGGACCAACGCGCTCGACCACTGGCCGCCCCCGCAGCCCATCTCCAGGATGTCCCGTCCGGTGACCTCACCGAGCACGCCGAGCCGTGATTCCGGAACGGCCCACAGCCCCCAGGAGATATCGCCGGTGAACACCTGCCGACGGATCTGCGGGGCGTTCAGTCGCTGGTAGTCGTCGGAGATCTCGTTCCAGCGGGCACGGTTGGTCCGTACGTGGGCAGCACTGTTGATCATCCATCCCTCGTCCTTCTCCGGGTGGCCACGGACTGCGCGCCGACCGCGGTGCCGGGGCAGGCCACCGCGGCACGACGGCCTTCCTGCCTGCCTCGACGAATCAGTCGGTCATCGTATGAGACCAGGATGATCCGGGCACACCCGTGGCTGGTGATGCCTCGCCGCTCGTCAGCGGGTCGGTGCGCCCGGCCTCGTGCCGCGGCCGGGCACCGATGATCGTTCCGTCGTTCCCGCTGCTCACCATGGCGCCGGCCCGGGTGTCGAAATGTAGGCAAAGTAGCCGGACGAGTGATGGATGGGATGAGTACGGTGCGCCTGTCTCCCGGATGACGCCCTGGTGGTGGATACGTCTGGACAGGCTGTGATGGAGCGTGCACTTTTGATCGCGTGGTGAGGCAACGAAAAAGATCCAGTCGGTATTTTCGGCCGCCAGACGAGCGGCTCAGCCTGGGCCTGATGACCTGCTCGTCCTGCAACGGCACGCAGTATCAGACGCGTCCGCAGGCGGAAGTGGACGAGGACGGTCTTTTCGACGGTGACGCCAATATCAAGTGTCGGGAATGCGGCGGAACCGGAAAGGTTCCCCTGCCATGAAGAACTCGATGCCCGTTCAGGCCGACTTCTTGTACCTGCGGTGTCCGGAACATCGGGGACGGCGTCCCCGCCAGGGGCTGAAGACGATGATGTGGCCGGGGGCACCGTGCCCGCGGTGTCGCATGGTCCGCGCCGCGGACCTCGAACGCGAGGGCTGTCCGGAGCTTCCTCCGGACGAGCCGGATGGCGGAGGGAGGGGGACGCCGCCGTCACGCTGACAGGCGCCCCCTAGGTGATCTTCGGTGCCGGGATAGGCCCTCGGCGGTGGGTCAGTCCTTGGGCTGGGCGACGACCACCGCCGTGCGGGTGCCGTCCTTGACCGTTGCGCCCACCCGGACCGTCGCCCCCGGGTGGAGGTCGGAGACCTTCGCGGTGTCCCCGTCGATCCGGAACCGGGTATCGGCGTTGATCACATAGGTGCCGACGTAGCCGTCCTCACTGGTGACCGTCAGGGAGGTGGGGCTCACCGCGGTCATCTTCCCGCGCTGCCCCGCCACTACCTGGAAGCCCTTGTCGGTTTTGACCGTTGCCTCACCGTGCACGCCGCCGCCGGCCCAGAGGCCGCCATGGGGACGCAGCCCGTCGTGGGAACGCAGCCGGGCCTCGGCGAGTCGCGGATGGTCGCCCAGGAACGCGTGGTCGGCCGGGGCGGCTGCTGCGCTGGCGGTCCGGTCCGGGGTGGCGGACGCGGCTGTCCCGCCGAACCCGAGCCCGACCCCCAATCCGAGCCCGAGCAGACCCGCTGCGGCGACCCCCGCACCCCATCGTCCGGTCAGGAAGCTGCGCATCTGTGTCGTCCTTCCGTGTCGCGTCACCACGCCGCGAACCGGTCGGCGGCCCTGAGCGGCGACGACCGGCCGGGCGCCGCGCGCCACGGTGGCACGCGGTCGGAGCCCACGATGCGACAGCGAGATGTGAGGAACGTGCGAGCGTGGTGCGAACCACGTGGAAGGCCGGTTCCCGCGGTGGCGGACCCGGGCGGTACCTCGACGCGGCAGTACCTGGCCCGGCGGTACCTCGACGCGGCAACCGTCCGCCCCGGCGGATGCCTGCGGGCGGACGGTGCGTGCTCCGGCCGATCGATCGGGACGGAGGCCGGATCCGCGCTACGCGCTAGACCCGGGACGGTTGCCGGCTGTCCTCGTCCTTGCCCTCGTCCTTGGCCTGCGGCTGCATCGGGACGATCGTCCGGGCCCCCGTCCAGGACGGCGCCTCCTGACTCGCGTGCGGGGGCAGGGACGGTGCGAAGTCCGTTCCGAGGCGTTGGACCGCGACCCGAGCGAAGATCTGCTGCTCAGTGACGGTACGTTCCGACCGGCCCCGGCCGATGAAGCTCACCGTCCAGTGAAGCAGAGTGGTCAGCCGGTGCTTGAACCCGATGATATACACGAGGTGTACGGCCAGCCAGACGAGCCAGGCGAAGAAGCCGCTGAACTGCACCTTGCCGATGCTCGCCACCGCGCTGAACCGCGAGATGGTAGCCATGCTGCCCTTGTCATGGTATTCGAACGGTCGGCCCGTCTGCTTGCCGGCGACCCAGGCCTGGATCTCCTTGGCGGCGTGCCGGCCGCCCTGGATCGCGACCTGCGCCACGCCGGGCAGCCGGTTGATGCTCCCCATGTCCCCGATGACGAACACCTCCGGATGGCCCGGCAGGGTGAGGTCGGGCAGCACCTCGATGCGGCCGGCGCGGTCGAGCCCCGCACCGGTCTGCTCGGCGAGCTGCCGGCCCAGCGGGCTCGCGGCAACGCCGGCGGCCCAGACCTTGCAGACCGAGTCGATGCGCCGGCGGGTGCCGTCGCTGTCCTCGACGTCGATGCCGGTCGCGTCGACATTGACGACCTTGGCGCCCAGCTGCACATCGACGCCGATTTTGGTCAGCTTGTCGGCCGCCTTCGCGCCGAGCCGCTCGCCGAACGGCGGCAGGACGGCGGGTGCGGCGTCCAGCAGGATGACTCGGGCCTTGGCAGGGTCGATGCTGCGGAAGTCCCGCCGCAGGGTCCGGCGCGAGAGTTCCGCGATCTGTCCGGCCATCTCCACGCCGGTGGGGCCCGCCCCGACGATGACGAAGGTCAGCAGCCGCTCCACGTCCGCGGGATCGGTGGACGCCTCGGCGAGCTCGAACATCCCGAAGATCCGGCCGCGCAGCTCGAGCGCGTCGTCGATGCTCTTCATGCCCGGGGCGTGCGTGGCGAAATGGTCGTTGCCGAAGTACGACTGGCCCGCGCCCGCGGCGACGACGAGGCTGTCGTAGTGGTGCACGGTCGTGCGACCCAGCAACTGGGACGTGACCGTCCTTGCGTTCACGTCGATGGTGGTCACCTCGCCGAGGACGACCTGCGCGTTGTCCTGCCGGCTCAATACCTCACGGGTGGTCGGGGCGATCTCGCCCTCGGACAGGATGCCCGTTGCCACCTGGTAGAGCAGCGGCTGGAACAGATGGTGCGTCGTCTTCGCGACGAGGGTGACCTCGACCGGTGCTTTGCGGAGGGCCTGCGCGGTGAACAGACCTCCGAAGCCAGACCCGATGATCACTACTCGGTGCGAAGAGGTGCTTCGCTCCTCGAGCCGTTCCGGTTCGCCGGCCTGCCCTGTCTGGGCGCTGTCCGTGGTCACGATCCTTCTCCGCTCAGCCTCTTGACTCCGGCAGTGCCCCTTGGCGCCGCGAAGACCATATACCTGATGGTGCCGGATACCTGATGGTGCCGGCCCCCGGCTACTATTTTCCGCCGTATATCCGAGATGGGATCGTGTTTATCATCACCTCCTGTCGCCGGATAGCGTCGACGGGGCATGTGGCAATGCCG
>NZ_CDWTMO010000217.1:0-5441 GCF_977946435.1 Frankia sp. CgKIO3
CGGGGTTACGCTAACAGCCCGTCACCACCCACCGGCGAATCGCTCCTTACCGGTAAAATTGTCGCATCGCCTGTGTGACGAGGCTCGCTGGCATCCCCGGGCCGCGACAGGCCCGTGGAATAAGCCGGTGGAATGAGGAGGCGCGCGCCACGCTTCTTCCTGACGACGGACGCGACCCGTGGCGTGAGGAGGACCTCAACCCGTGCTTGATCCCGATGCACTTTACGATCTCGTCGAGGACCTGGCCGGCGGTTCGATCGATCTCGGCCGTCCCGTCATGCTGGAGGCGATGACCGGGGTGGTCGACGCTGGCGGCGCGGTCAGCCTGGCCGGCGAGCACCTGATGACCGCGCTCGACCATCGGCTGCTCGCCACCTTCGACATCGACCAGTTGCTCGACTACCGGTCCCGCCGGCCGACCATGGTCTTCTCCGAAGATCACTGGGAGAGTTACGAAGATCCCGTCCTCGCGCTGTACCTGTTGCGGGACGAGGCGGGCACTCCGTTCCTGCTGTTGGCCGGGCCCGAGCCAGACCTGCAGTGGAAGCGGTTCACGGTGGCGCTGCGAGGCCTCGTGGCCCGGCTCGGCATCCGTCTAACGGTCGGGCTGAACGCGATTCCGATGGCGGTGCCGCACACCCGCCCGTCGGTGGTGAGCGCGCACGCGACCCGTAAGGACCTCATCGTGGGGCACGAGCCCTGGCTGCGCCGGCTACAAGTCCCTGGCAGCGCCGGCCACCTGCTGGAATTCGAGCTCGGGCGGGAAGGCCGGGATGCGATGGGTTTCGCCGTCCACGTCCCGCACTACCTGGCGCAGACGACCTATCCGGCGGCCACCGAGGTCCTGCTGACCTCGGTGTCGAAGGCGACCGGGCTCCTGCTCCCGCTGGACGGGCTGCGCTCCGCCGCGGTTGCCATCCAGGACGAGGTCGACAGCCAGATCGCCAAGGGCGGCGAGGCCTCCGCGCTGGTCAGCGCCCTGGAAGAGCAGTACGACGCCTACCAGCGCGGACGGCGCGGGCCGAGCCTGCCGACCACGGACGACGTCCAGCCGCTGCCGACCGCCGACGAACTCGGCGAGGCCTTGGAGCGTTTCCTCGCTGAGCAGACCGAACCGGACGGTCCCACCCCGAATCCCTGACCCGGGTCAGGGATTCGGATCCCACCAGCCTGACCGGCCCGCTCCCCGTCGGGGTCACCTGCCGCAGCCCGCCCTCCGCGGGCCGCTGTGGAGCGGACCGGTCCCATGCGCGTGGGTTACGCACGGGTCGCGCCGTCGACCGACCGGGCGTGAAGGTGGCGGCACCGGAAGCCCGCACCACTGATGATCAATCTTTCCATACCATGATCCGTACACAGCCCGAGCTCGGTTGCATTTAAATTGTGAAAGTAGCTTCTGGTCACCTGTGTCAGACCGGGCCAACCGATTGGCTGTACTATTTTGATCCGCTGCTCGGAGAGCCATCCCAGGACGCCTGAAAATCGTCTCACTTGATGATCCAGTGACGGAGAGAATCGGACGATGAATCTGCCCGAGACGTCCGCATGACCGCATCCCCCGCCGGGGCGGTGCCCACCGCGGCCGGTTCGACGCCACTCGAGACCGCGACGCCACTCGAGACCGCGGACAGCACGGACCCAGCAGCCGGCACCGACCCAGCCGCCAGCGCGACGCCTGCCGGTCCGGCGGCACCGGCAGACCCGGCATCACCGCGCGGTCCGGCACTAACGGCCGATCCTGCGGAGACAGCCGATTCCGGGAATCCCGTACCCGCCGTGGCCTCGACGGCCGGCGCATCGGCGACCGGACCCGGTCGGACCGGACCCACCCTGCGCGAGCGGGGCCTCCACCTGCGTAAACCGATACGCACCGCCCTGTTGGCAATGCATGTGCTGGTGGGTGTCGGCTGGAATGGCGTGGCGTTCGCACAGCTTGTCCTGGCTTCGACCGCGGCGGCCGACGCCGGTCTTCGGCACTCCGCATATGAGCTCATGCACGTCGTCGACCGGGTCCTCGATATCCCGCTCGCTCTGCTCACCCTGGTCACCGGGGTGGTGATCTCGGTGAAAACGAGATGGGGACTGCTGCGGCACTGGTGGGTGGCGACGAAACTCGTCATCACCGTCGTTGCCGTGATACTCGGCGGCTCCGTGATGCGCCCGTTGATCGTGCGGGCCGGACAGGCGACGGACGGGGGGGGGGTCGCCTACACGGCTCCGACCGTCGCGATCGTCCTCGGTGCCAGTGTGATGAACGTCCTGTTCATCACGGCGACAGTGCTGTCCATCGCGAGGCCTTGGGGAAAGACTCCCCGGGGCCGACGAGCGATGCCCCGAGCCGGTGCGGCTCCCCATACCCACGCAGCCGGGCCCGCCGGCGCCCATCCCGCGGCACTGGCCACCGCCACGGCCGCCACGGCCCCCACGGGGAGCGGGGATCCGGTACTCCCGGCCACCGTGGCGGTTCCCCTCGGCCCCTGAGGGTCAGACGCTGCCGAGCACGCGGGTGATCCGCACCTCTACGACGACACGCCGGGGATTGGCCCGCGGCGTGCGGTAACGCTGCGCATAGCGGAACTCGGCGTCGGCCACACTCACCGGATCATCCCGGAGCACGGCCAGTCCCTCCAGCGTCGACCAGCGTCGACCGTCGATCTGGCAGAGCCCGACGGGGGTGCCCTGGGCCGGCCCCGCCGCGATCAGGCGGGCCTTGCGGGATCGGGCCGATGTGATCACCCGGGCGATGCCCGCCGCCGGATCGAGCGTCGCGCCGACGGCGACCACGTGCGGGCTGCCCTCCGGCCGGACGGTGGTCAGGCTGCACAGGTGCCGCTCCCGCCAGAAGTCGAGAAAGGCCTCGCCACGCCCGGCCAGGTCGAGCGGATACGCGGGGTCGAGCCGGTTCTGCTGGTCGGGCCCTAGCCGGCGATGCGTGAGCACCGGGAACTCGGCACGAACGGCGGCCGGTCGGGCCGGGTCCAGCTCCGCGCGCACCGTGGTGGGCCGCGGGCCGGCCTCGGCGAGCACCTCTCCCCACGGATCGACGACGACGCTCGCCCCGGCCATCTCCCGGCCCGCCTGGCGGCCCGCGGCGTTGCAGGCGACGAGGTACACCTGGTTCTCGATGGCCCGGGCGCGGGTGAGCATGCGCCAGTGGTCCAGCCTGGCCAACGGCCAGGCCGACACCACCACCACGATCTCGGCACCGCCCTCGGCCAGCAGTCGGAACAGCTCGGGAAACCGGAGGTCGTAACAGGTTGCCAGCCCGACGACGCCGAGTTCGGTGGGGACGGTTCCGACCGTGGCACCCGGCGTCAGCAACCGGGCCTCCGCGGAGCCGTAGCCGAACAGGTGCACCTTGCGGTACGCATGCCGGATCATCCCGTCCGGACCGATCAACACGGTCGTGTTGAAAAGCCGTCCGTCGGCGGACCGTTCCACGATGCTGCCGGCCACCAGGTGGCATCCGCGTTCCCGGGCGGCCTCCCGCAGGGCGGTGACCGTCGGCCCGGTCAACGCCTCCGCCTCCGCCTCGTACCGATCGAAGTGAAAATAGCCGGTGACCCATAGTTCGGGGAGGACGACCAGGTCCGCCTGGGTCCGCCGGATCTCCCCCAGCACCCTGCGCACCCGGTCCGCCGCGTTCTCCTCGTCGGGACAGCCGAGTTGCAGGGCTGCGGCACGGACCGGGGCTGCCATACGGGGCTCCTCGCCTTGTCGACCATGCGGTTCCGCGAACACGAGGGTCTTCCCGGCGGCGACCCGGTCGACCGCGGGACTCAGGACAGGCCCAGCATCGCCTTCCACTGCTGGGCGCTCGTCGGCCGGAAGACGTGGTTCATCCGCCTGACCACCGCGAGGTCCTCCGACGCCTGCGGAGAATACTGGTGGCCGGGGAAGACGGTGGTGGTGTCCGGCAACGCGGCCAACCGACGCAGGCTGTCGTACATCAGTCCCGCGTCGCCGCCGGGCAGGTCCATCCGGCCGCAGCCCTCGAGGAACAGGGTGTCCCCGGCAACGAGCCGGTCGTCGACGAGGAAACACTGGCTGCCGGGGGTGTGGCCGGGGGTGTGCAGCAGCCGCACGAGGATCTCCCCGACCATCACCACGTCGTCGTCATCATGCTCGACCAGATCGGACGCGGAGACCTCGGTCGCCCGCCGTACCCACTCCGCCTCGGCCCGGTTGACGTGGATCGGGACGTTCTGCCGGCCGAGCAACTGGCGGACACCCTCGATCTCCATGCCGAACGCGTTTCCGCCGATGTGATCAGCGTGGTAATGGGTGATGAGCGCGCCGGTGAGCCGCATACCGTCGGCGGCCAGCAGGTTGAGCAGGTCGTCGACCTTGTAGGCGGGATCGACGATCAGGGCCTCGCCGGTCTCGCGGTCGCCCACGAGGTAGACGAAGTTGACCATCTGGGTACCGACCGGATCGCCGACGGCGAAGTCACGGCCGGACAACAGCTGACGGAAGTACAGGCGATCGGTCACCCCGCCAGCCTACGAAGGTCCGGCCCGCGGCGAGGCGGGTTGCTCACCAGGGCTACCTGCGGCGGCCTGACGGCAGACCCGGCGCGCCGGTTGATCGGCCGGCCATCTGCCGTCAGGCGACCGGGCTGAGGCCGCCGTCGAGGTTGATCGCCGCACCCGTGATGTAGGCGACCCGCGCGGAGAGCAGGAACGCGACCAGATCGGCGAACTCCTGGGCCCGGCCCACCCGACCGAGCGGGATTCCGGAGGTCCGCCCCATCCGTTCGTACAGCTCGTCGCCCGTGATGTTCTCCCGGGCCGCCGCCCGATCCCACTGCCCGCTCTCCACCAGGCCGATCAGCACCGCGTTGACCCGGATCCGGTCCGGGCCAAGCTCCTTGGACAGGGCCTTGGTGAGCGCGAGGCCCGCGGCCCGAGTGACGGAGGTCGGGGTGGAGCCGGCGCCAGGGGCTCTGGCCGCCACGGACAGTGAGTTCACGATGCCGCCACCGCCCGCGCGCCGCAGGTACGGCAACACCAGCCGGGAGGCCCGGATCGCCGCGTGCAGCTTCAGCTCCAAATCGGCGTTCCAGACCTCGTCGGCCTGCTTCTCGAACGTACCGGCCGCGCTGGCGCCGGCGTTGTTCACCAGGGCGTCCACGGCGTTCCACCGGTCGACGGCGGTGGCGACGAAACGTTCAAGGTCGGTGGTGCTGATCACATCGGCGGGTACGGCGAGAACCTCGCCACCGCCAGCCTGCGCCTGCTCGGCAACCTTCCGCAGCCGTGTCTCGTCGCGCCCGCAGAAGGCCACCCGCGCCCCCTCGGCGGCCAGCGTCCGCACCAGGGCGGCTCCCAGTCCGTTCGAGCCGCCGGTCACCAGCACTACCTTGCCCGCCAACTGAAGATCCATCCCGCTCCTGTCGCCCCGCTCCGGTCGCAGTTTTTCGATGAGGCATGCCGCCCGCC
>NZ_CDWTMO010000218.1:0-5442 GCF_977946435.1 Frankia sp. CgKIO3
CTACCCGCCCATCCCGCAACCCAACTGCCAGCCCATCCCGAACTGACGTGTCCGGCCGCGGCGGGTCACCTGTCCGGGTGAGACGCCGCGCAGGGCGCGAGGGAGGGAAGGTCGGTGTCCCAATCGCGGGCCCATCGGTGGTCGGCCGTCCGGGTCGGTCGCCGGTGGACCGCGATGGGCTCACCCCGCCGCCGATCGTCCAGTCGATCAGGTTCTTGAAGCTTCCGGTAGTGCGCCTGCGTACTGCGGGGTGCAGAACAGCACGGCGTCGGCCGCAGCGCGGCCGTGTTCGTGGAGGCGCCGCGCCGTGGCGCTGGTTCTTCGACGGTGGGTTTCGACGGTGGGTGCGGCCGGGCCCGGTTCCTTGACGGCGGCCCGCCGACTCCGGCAAACAAGATGGATGCGGACCATTTCCCTTGGTGAAACAGGGTTCAAGCAAGGGTTCAAGCAGGCCGGAACCGTACGCGGGGTCACGTCCTCCCACGGAGGCGCCATCTCGCCTGGACCGGCGGTCGTACGGTGAGCGCGACCTCCGTTGACGGGCTGGTGGGGCTGGACGGCGTCCTCGGTGACGTCCTCGCCGCCTACGATCTCGGCCCGTCGCCGCGGGCGAGCCTGCTGCATGTCTCGGAGAACGTCACTTACCGCGTGGACGACCCGGCGACCGGCCGGCGTTGGGCGTTGCGGCTGCACCGGCCCGGGTACCACACTCTCGTCGAGATTCACGGCGAGCTGGCGTGGGTGGCTGCCCTGCGCGCCGATGGCGTGGTCGTGACGCCGCCGGTCGTGCCGACGATGGCGGGTGGGCCCGTGGCGACCGTGGCCGCGACCGGCGCCCTCCCTCCGAGCGCCGCCTCGCCGGATCCCGCTGGGCCGGGTGGTGCCGAGCGGCACGCCGTGTTGTTCGAATGGGTCGACGGACGTTCACCGGAACCGACGGACCCTACGTCCCTGCGCGGCGCGTTCGGGCAGCTCGGGGACATCACCGCGCGGCTGCATCGGCACGCGCGGGAGTGGTCCCGCCCGGCTACCTTCGCCCGCTTCGAGTGGACCTGGCGGAGCATGCTCGGCGACGCTGGCCGGTGGGGGAGCTGGTCGGAGGGCTTGATCATCGGGCTGGCCGGCGGCCCCGGCCCGCGGGGGGACGGCCCGCGGGGGGACAGCCGCGCGGCGTTGGGCCTGCTGAGCCGGGCCGCGGCCGACATCGAGGCACGCCTGGCCGCCTTCGGCACCGGGCTGGACCGGTTCGGGCTCGTCCACGCCGACATGCGGCTGGCGAACCTCCTGGTACCCCGGGACGAGTCCACCGGGGACGTCTGTGTGATCGACTTCGACGACTGCGGCTTCGGCTGGTACCTCTGGGATCTCGCCGCGTCGCTGTCCTTCATCGAGCACCTCGACGAGGCCGGCGACCTGGTGGCCGCCTGGCTGGCCGCCTACCAGCGCCAGCGCCCGCTCACCGCGGACGACGTGGCAATGATCCCCACCTTCGTCCTGTTGCGCCGGCTGCTCCTGGTGGCTTGGCTGGGCACCCATCCGCACTCGGACACGGTCCCGAGCGTCACCGAGTACGCTTGGGACAGCTGCGAGCTGGCCGAGGCCTATCTAAGCGGGCGGTTCCTCACCGGCTGAGGCGGTGGCCCGCGGCCAGGCCTGACCGGTGGCTCGTCCCGCCCGCCCGGAAGTCCCCGAGGACCGGCCCGCCCGGACCACTCAGCAGCCGGTGAAACGGGGCTCGCGGCGCTCCGTCGAGGCGCGCACCCCCTCGGCGAAGTCCTCGGTGGCCCGCAGTCTGGCCTGCTCGGCGGTTTCCCGTTCGGTGGCCGCCCGGATGACGGGGACGAGATCCGCCCACATTGTCTCCCGGATGCTGCGCACGGCCAGCGGTGCGGCGGCGGTGATCTCACCGGCCAGCGCCACCGCGGCCTCCCGCAGCTCGGTGTTCGGCACGAGCCGGTCGGCGAGGCCGATGTCGAACGCCTCCTGCCCACCGACCCGGCGACCGGTGTAGAGCAGGTCGAGCGCCTTCTGCCGGCCGACGACCGCCGGCAGGGTCACCGAGATGCCAAAGCCCTGGTGCAGCCCGATCCGGGAGAAGTTCGCCGCGAAGCGGCTGTCCGGGCTCGCGACCCGGAAGTCCGCGGACAGCGCGAGCCCCAGCCCGCCGCCGACCGCGCTGCCCTGCACCGCGGCCACGACCGGTATCGGGGAGGCGAATAGCCGTAGCGCCTCGCGGTAAAGGGCCGGCGCCCCCTCATCCGCCGAAATCGCCTCGGCCGCACTCGCGCCGGAGAAGTCGGCTCCGGCGCAGAAGTTCCTGCCCTGGGAGCACAGCACGACGGCACGGACGTCGGAGTCGGCGTCGAGCTTGTCATAGATGTCGGCGAGGGTCTGGATCAGACGCACGTCGAAGAAGTTGTGCGGCGGACGGCGGACCTCGACGACGGCGATGTGGCCGGGCAGGGTGTGTACCGCGATGTCTTCGGACTCGCTCATGATGATCCTCCGTCGGGTCGTCCGTGCTGGTGCCGGCGGTCCGCCGTGCCGGCGAGGTCTCCATCCGTCCGACATCGTCTATCCTGACCAAAAACGTCTCGCGGGTCGCGTCAGCGGCCGGGGGCCGGCCAGAAGGTCGCGAGCGGAATCGGGGAGTCCGCCGGGACCGAGGAACCGAGGACGACGTCGGTGGGGGTGATGGCGCTCGCGTAGCTGTACGGCCCGCCCAGCGTGCCGAGATCGGTGAAGCGGCCGTTGCGCCAACGGAACGCGTGCCCGTTCGCCGTGCCGGCGACGGTTCCCCGGTCGTTGATGGCGGTCACCTCGAGGTCGCCGGTGGGCACGCTAATGGTCGCGCGCTGGCCGTGCTGCCAGACGAATGCACGGCTCGACGAGCCGCGGCTCCGGACGAGGACCTGGCCGACGTTGTTGATACCGATCGCCGAGGAATCGGTGTCGCCGGGGAGCGTGCCGAGGTCGATCAGACGACCGCGTTCCCAGCGCAAGGCGTGGGTGTGACCGTCGGCCGTGTCGCTGTAGCCCACGATCTGCCCGGCGTCGTTCGCGGCCACCGCGGAACTCGACGGGCCGCCGAGGGTACCCAGGTCGTGCAGGGTGCCTCTCCTCCAGAGGAAGGCGTGGGACGGGCCGGCGGCGGTGTCACTGCTGCCGGCGATGGCACCGGCGCTGGTGACCGCGACGGCGGAGCTGCCCGGGCCGCCGAGCGTACCCAGATCCTGCAGGTGGCTGTCCGCCCACCGGAAGGCATGGAGCGTACCAGCGTTGGTGGTGCTGGTGCCGACGATGACCCCGGCGCGGTTGACCGCCGCCGCGGTGCTGCTGTAGCCGCCGGCCGTTTGGGTGCCGCCGAGGTAGCCCAGACGCTGGGGCTGGGGGTTTCTGTGTTCCAGCCGGAACGCCTGCCGGTCGTAGTGGCTGACGAAATCGCCGATGACTACGCCGTCCTCGGTCACCGTCTTCGGTGCCGTGCTGCCGTTGAGGACATGCACGGTGCCGTCGCGCCAGAGGAAGCCCGTGGTGCTGTACGCGCCGCTGACCCAGTAACCGGCGTAGAGCCCGCGGCTGTTGCCACTGGTCAGCCAGCCGGGACTGCCTGGTCCGGGGATGCCGACCCCGGCCGGCGTCGTCTGGTGTGGGTCAGGTCGTGGTCCTGGAACCGGCGCCGCCAGCGCCGCGGGAAGCCCGGTGAGAGACACGGGAAGCCCGGTGAGGGACAACGGTGCGGTGGCTCCGGCCATGACCGCCAGGTGTACGAATGTTCTCCGGTTGCTCGGCACGGCCGATCTCCCTGGTCAGGCCTTCCCGACCGTCGTCGTGGCCGCCGGGGCGCCATAGCACGGGTTCGGTCGCCAGGATCCTGGCAACGGATCGGGTCGGGCTGGCTGGACGGAGGACCAGCCGGCACTCCGCCGATTGATTACCAACTGAAGTTGGATGGTGTCGAACTGTAGCCATCTCGTCAATGAATGACACGCCCCGCCTGCGGCCGCGAGGCGCGGAACGTCGCGGGCGCCGGCCGGTGAGCGGTGCGCTGACGTGGGCGTCAGCCGACTCCACCAGATGGCGCGGACGGCTCAGGACACCGTGATGCCGAGTTTCATACCCAGCGACTCGTGGTTGCCGACCGGGCAGTCCAGCTGGTAAGTACCCGGCTGCAGGGTCACCGTGAGGTCCTCGGACTCACCCGGTGCGAGGTCCTTCGTCGTGGCCTCGCGCAGGCCGGGCCCCTCGATCCTCAGCGCGTGCGTCACGTGGACGGCCGGTGGGGTCAGCCGCGCCTCGTCGCCGGGACCAGCTGGGGCAGCAGAGCCCCGAGCCCGAAGCAGACGGCGGTCGTCGTGATGGTGATGCCGAAATCACTGGGGGTGCCGGGTGACAGTAGCCGGGTGGCTGAAAGCGCGAAGATGACGAACAGGCCGACCCCGCAGCCGGCGGGCACGAACCGCAGGCCGCGTTGCCACCAGGTGGCCGGCACTGCATGGCGGCCGAGCGGGAGTAACGCGACGGCCCAGAGCAGCCCCATCAGGACGACAAGCCCGAGGCCGAACAGCCCGTAGATGGACAACAGCGATCCGTGGATGTCGGCGGTTCCCGACACCTCGGCCACCGTGTGCAGGTCCGCGCCCCGGATCGCCACCTCCACCGGCATCAGTCCGGTGGCCCGGCCGTCGAGGTCGCGCATATCCAGGTCGACGGTCCAGTTCGCCGATCCGCGGGCCGGGATGGTTGTGCGCACCCGGGTGTCGTAGTCGAAGAAGGTGAGGCCGAGCATGGTTCCGCTCAGCCGTACCGAGTCGACGGGGACGTTCGACCGGGTCAGGTTCTGCACGCTGACCACCACGCGGGCGACCGCACTGGCTCCGAGGACCACGTTGTCCTCGCCGAGGGGCTGACCGTCGACGGTGACGCCGAGTTCCACCCCGTCGTCCGCCGCATGGACCGGAGACGCCATGGGTAACATGAGCCAATTCAGGCACGCCGTCAGGCAAACGGCGACAAAAATACTTTCCCGCGCCGACCTCTCCGTCAGCAATCTGACATTCACCGCTTCCCCCCGTGGCCCGGATGACCGGCAACGCGACTGTTATCCTATCGATCGTCGTATGGTGGGGCTTCCGCCTAACGTGCATCACGTTGTCTCCGCCGGTCCGGGGCAGGCCGCCGGCAACGGGCGTGTTGCCAGCCGCACCCGGGGGGGCGCTCTGGTGTCTGGCCATCGAGTATCTGGTCGATTCGTGCGACGGCCGTCGCGCGGTCTGGTGCCGACGGTGTTTGTCGTTGTGCTGTTCCTGGTCGGCGGGGCCGGCGTCGCCACGGCGATGGTCAGTCCCGAGACGTCGACCGGGACATCGACCGAGGCGTCGTCGGGGTGACCGAGGCGTCGTCGGGGTCCATCTCCCCGTCCCCAGCCACCTCCCCATCCCC
>NZ_CDWTMO010000219.1:0-5433 GCF_977946435.1 Frankia sp. CgKIO3
GGGTATGCCCAGCCGGCTCAGACGAGGCCGGCCTGGTGGGCCAGGACGGCGAGCTGGGCTCGGTCCCGCGCCGCCAGTTTCACCATCACCCGGCTCACGTGGGTGCGGGCCGTCGCCGGACTGATCACCAGTTGGGCGGCGATCTCGTCGTTGGACAGCCCGTGGCCGACGAGGCTTATCACCTCGCGTTCCCGCACGGTTAGCCCGCGCAGGTCCGGGGCGGCGACGGCGGCTGGCCGGCGGGCGAAGGCCTCGATGACGAGCCGGGTCACCGTCGGGGAGAGCAGGGACTCGCCCGCGGCGACGACCCGGATCGCCCGCAGCAGGTCGGCGGGCTCGGTGTCCTTGAGCACGAAGCCCGAGGCGCCGCCCCGCAACGCCTCGAAGACGTATTCGTCCAGCTCAAAGGTGGTGACCATGACGACCCGGGTGGCGGCCAGGCCGGGATCCTCGACGATCGTCCGCAGCGTCGCCAGCCCGTCGAGAACCGGCATGCGGATGTCGAGCAGCACGACGTCGGGTCGGGTGGCGCGGACGAGCTCGACCGCGGCCCGGCCGTCCTCGGCCTCGCCGACGAGCTCCAGATCGTCCTCGGTCTCGATGAGTACCCGCAGCCCGAGCCGCACCAGCGGCTGGTCGTCGGCCACCGCCACCCGGATCACGAGCGCGTCACCCGGCCGGGGAGCGTCCGGCCGCCGCCGGTGTGCACCGGAAGCTCGGCCCGGACCTGCCAACCGCCGGCCTGGACCGGTCCGGCGGTGAGGCTTCCGCCGAACTCCGCGGCCCGCTCCCGCAGCCCGGTGAGCCCGTGGCCGGTCGAGGTCGGCCAGCCGTGCGGCTCGCCGGGGAGCGGCGGGGGCGCGGCCGTGCCCGGCTGGTCGGTGACGTCGACGACGAGCCGGCCGCCGATGATCCCCATGGTGACGCGCACTCGTACTCCGTTCGGCTCCCCGTGCCGGAGCACGTTGGTCAGCGACTCCTGAATGATGCGGTAGGCCGCCAGATCGAGGTCCGCCGGCAGGCCCGTGAGATCCCGGGAGTCTCCCTGCGTGACGAGCTCGACGGGCACCCCGCAGAGCCGGACCTCGCGCAGCAGGCTCGGGAGTCGGCCGAGTCCCGTCAACGGGGTCCTGGGCGGCTCGTCATGCGCCTCGCGGGCCCTGCCGGTCCCCTCCGGGGTATCCGTCGAGGACGTGGCAGCGGCAGCAGCGGTGGTGGCAGCAGCAGCGGTGGCAGTGACGTCGTCCGCGGCCGGGTCCGCCCGCCGGCCGGCCCGGGTGAGCGCCAGGGTGGCCCGCAGCTCGTCCAGCGCGTCGACGCTCGT
This sequence comes from Frankia sp. CgKIO3, assembly GCF_977946435.1. Lineage (NCBI taxonomy): Bacteria > Bacillati > Actinomycetota > Actinomycetes > Frankiales > Frankiaceae > Frankia > Frankia sp. CgKIO3. The sequence goes on from NZ_CDWTMO010000219.1 coordinate 1,325, forward strand.
CCGGCGGATGGCCTCCAGGGCCACCTGGGCCTGCTCGGGACGCCGGTCCAGCACATGCAGCGCCACCGCGGCCTGCAGGGAGATAATGGACAGGCTGTGGCCCACGACATCGTGGACCTCGCGAGCCATCCGCAGCCGTTCCTGTTCGATCCGGCGGCGGGTCGCCTCCTCCTTGGCCTGCGCAGAGGCGATGCGGTTGAGTCTGATCAGGGCGCCCACGAACGCGGGAACGGTGCAGGATGCGGCCGTCCCGATCATCGCGATGGCGAACTTCCAGCCGCCATCGGCGTATCCCCGCAGCAGCGCGACGACCGAGCCGAGGAAGATCAGTAGAACGCAGACCCCCACGGCTCGGCTCGTCGTCCGCTGGTCGTGGCGCAGCCCGACCGCGAGCCCGGCCACGATCACGGGAAAGAACGCGGGGCCGCGCGGGTAGCCGGCGCCGAGGTAGCCGCCGAGGAGCAGGCTCGTGGCCACGAGCATGGCCAACGGGGCCCGGCGGCGCAGGGGGATGGCGGCGGCCAGCAGGGCGAGCAGCACGTAGGCGAAGGCATCCAACGGCCGGGAGGGGGGCACCTGGTCGGCACCCGCCTCCCCGGAACCGCGGAGCAACGCCGCCGCGGTGAATGCGGTGAACAGGATGTCACCGATCACCGGGAAGATGCCGCGCCTGGCCTCCATCCCTCCGACGGTAGCGAGCCGCCGTCGTGCCGACATCCGCCACTGGACGTATCCCGCGTACGGGCCGGGACGCAGCCGGGAGGAGGAAGCGCCCGGCCGGTGGTCGATCGGTTTCGACGTGTCCTTGTGGTGTCCTTGTTACGGGCTGTATCCTTGTTACGGTTAAGCTGCGGCCTAAGGGCTTACGACGGCCGGTGGCGGGGAGGTGCCAGGCGGGTGATCCTCGCGATCGAAGGCGTCGACGGCGCGGGCAAGAACACGCTGACCGGGCGGCTGGTCGCTCGCCTCACCGCCGCCGGCCGCAGCGTCGCGACGCTCGCCTATCCCCGCTATGCGACCGAGCCTCTCGGCCCGGCGGTGCGCGGCCTGCTGGCCGGCGATCCGCGGCTCGCGCCGCTCGCGGCCTCTCCCCGGTCGAGCGCGATGATGTTCGCGCTCGACCGGGCCAACTCCCGTCCCGAACTCGACGCCCTCGTCCGCACACATGATCTGGTGATCATCGATCGTTACGTGGCGTCGAACGCGGCGTACGGCGCGGCGCGGCTGCCGGCCACCGAGCGGGAGAGCTTTCCCGCCTGGATCGCCGAGCTGGAACTCGGCGCGCTCGCGCTGCCGGTGCCCGATCTCCAGGTCCTGCTGCGGATCCCGGTGGGGACGGCGCGGGCGGGTACGCTCGCCCGCGCCGGGGCCGACCGGGGCCGGGCGCTGGACACCTTCGAGTCCGACGACGGACTGCAGGAGCGGTGCGCGCGGATGTACGAGGAGTTGGCGGCCCGGAGCTGGGTCTCCCCGTGGCTGGTGGTGGACCGGGAGACCGGTATCGACACGATCTGCGAACACCTCACCACCCGGTAGGGACGCTACGGGCAGTGAGACCATCCCGGATTTTCCGGATTTCTGGGTTATGCAGGTTATGCGTTAGGCCGAGGCCAACGCCTCGGCTCGCCGGGTGGCACGTTCCGTGGTCCGCGCCAGCTTCGCTTCCTGCTGCGTCGCGAGGGCGTCGAGCCCGGTGACGAAGGCGGAGACCTCCTCGCGGGCCTTCTCAGCCTCGCCATTCAGGCCCTCCAGGTCGAAGAACCGCCAGTGACGCAGGATCGGCAGCACCACGTCGTCGTGGTGGATGCGCAGGTTGTAGATGCCGGCCCGGGCGATCTGGATCGCCTTGCGGCCGAAGTCACGGATGCCGGTGCCGGGCATCTGGAAGTTGACGAGCTCGTCGCGGATGGCCACCACGGTACGCGAGGGGTCGAGCTCCAGCGCCCCCGCGATCACGTTCCGATAGAAGATCATGTGCAGGTTCTCGTCCGTCGCCACCCGCGTGAGCAGCTTCTCGGCGATCGGTTCCCCGCAGAAACGGCCAGTGTTGCGGTGGCTCACCCGGGTCGCCAGTTCCTGGAAGGAGACGTACGCCGTTGCCTCCAGCGGGGACTTGTCCCGGCTGTCGTAGCCCTTGCCCATCTGGTACATGCGGTTGCGTTCGAGGGCGATCGGGTCCACCGCCCGGGTGACCAGGAGGTAGTCGCGCATCGCTATGGAGTGGCGCCCCTCTTCACCGGTCCACCGGTGCACCCAGCTTCCCCAGGCGCCGTCCCGGCCGAACGCGTCCGCGATCTCCCGGTGGTAGCTCGGCAGGTTGTCCTCGGTCAGCAGGTTGACCTCGAACGCGATCTGCGCGATCTTGGAAAGCTTCGACTGCCCGGGCTCCCAGGGGAGACTATCGAAGTCGCGGCCCTCGCCCCAGGGTACGTACTCGTGCGGCATCCATTCGGCGGCGACGCCGAGATGCCGGTTCAGGTTGGCCTCGGCGACGGGCTCCAAATCGCGTATCAGGTCGATGTCCGTGAGTGATTTCATTGGGGAACTGTTCCAGAGGGATCATGTGTTAACCATGTCCCGCGGGTGTGGATTACCGAGCGTGGAACTGTTCCGCCGAGGCAGTCCCGCTGCGGGAGCGGGCATCCTTGCCAGGCCCGGCGAGGACGCCCGGCCGGACAGTCCCGGCGCGCCCGGTTGGCATCCGGCTCACACCGAACTCTCATGATGCTCGGATGAACTCGACGCGGACGATGTCGACATCGCCGCCCGCATCGCCGTCCACCCGCTGCATCGAGGTCGCGTCCAGGGAGCCGGACATGTCCACTGCCCCGCGTGTGCTGGTTGTCGACGATGAGCCGAACATCGTCGATCTGCTGCGGATGGCGTTACGTTTCCATGGTTTCGACGTTCTGACCGCGACCACCGGTCGGGCGGCGCTCGAGTTGGCCGTCGAGGCCCGGCCGGATCTGATGATCCTTGATGTGATGCTGCCCGACATCGACGGCTTCGAGATCTGCCGGATGTTGCGCGCGGACGGGCACCCGGTACCCGTCGTCTACCTGAGCGCGCGCAACGCCCACCGGGACAAGATCGCCGGCCTCACCTACGGCGGCGACGACTACGTCACCAAGCCGTTCGCCGTCGACGAGCTTGTCGCCCGGGTCCGGGCCGTGCTGCGCCGGACGTCACCTCCGCCGGCCGAGCCGGCACCCGTGCCGCCGTCCCCGCTGCGGTTCGCCGACGTGGAACTCGACCCGGACGCCCATCTCGTCCGCCGCGCCGGGGAGCCGATCGACCTGTCGCCGACGGAGTTCTCCCTGCTGCGGTACTTCCTGACCAACCCCAACCGGGTGCTGTCCAGGACCCAGATCCTCGACGCGGTGTGGAGCTACGACTACGCGGGCGAGCCGACCATCGTGGACCAGTACGTCAGCTACCTGCGGCGCAAGCTCGGCCGGCACGGCCCGTCTCTCATCCACACCCAGCGTGGTTTTGGCTACGTGCTGCGCCTTCCGGTGGCGGGGTCCAACCGGCGACGCTCCGCCTGAAGCTGATGTCCGGCCTGATCGCGCTGACCGCACTGGGACTGGTCATCGTGGGTGGGGCGAGCGTGTTCGCGCTGCGTGCCTACCTGGACGACCGGATCGACCAGCAGCTCACCCGCGCGCGGGTGCTGGGCGGCCTGCCGGCTGCTGCCTATCTGTCCCGGTGGGAGGCGCTGGGCCGGGCCGGGGTGGAGCGGGCCGTGGCGCCGACCGACTACCTGGTGGAGATCCGACGGACGGACGGGACGGTGCTGCGCATCGCGGGTTCGGTGACTCCCACGCCGCCGGCTACGCCCCTGCTGGACGCCGCCGGGGACCGGGGTGCCGCACCGTTCACCGTCATCGCCGACCGGGAGCGGTACCGAGCGGTCGTCCGGGACAGTCCGCGCGGGCCACGGGTTCTCGTCGCGCTGCCGCTGAAGCCGGTCGCGGAGACGGTCCACCGACTGGTGATGATCGAAGTGGCGGTGGGTCTCGCGGTGCTCGCCGCGATCGCCGTGCTCGCCTGGGTGTGGCTGACCCGTGGCCTGCGCCCACTGCGTCAGATGATCTCCACCGCGTCGG
>NZ_CDWTMO010000220.1:0-5324 GCF_977946435.1 Frankia sp. CgKIO3
GACGTGGTGGGTGGGTACCGCCGGGACGGCACGGGCAGGGCGGAGCGCATGGGCGGAGCGCATGGGCGGGGCGGAGTGATGGCGGGTATCGCGGGTAGCCCCACTGCATGGCTGGAACCGACACAGAGGCGGTGCTCGCCGAACTGCTCGCCCGGCATGGGCGGACCTACGCCGACGAGATCGGCGCCGACGCGCCGGCTGACACCGCGGAGGCGATGTTCAGGCTGATCGTCTTCGCCCTGCTCGCGAGCGCACGGATCCGCACGTCGATCGCGGTCGCCGCCTGCCGTTCCCTGATGGACGCCGGCTGGACCGACGCCGCAGCCATGGCCGAGGCGACCTGGGAGGACCGTACCCGGGTGCTGAACGGCAGCGGGTACGCGCGCTACGACGAGAGCACCTCTCGGACATTGGAGGCGGCCTGCCGTTACCTGATGGACACCTACGACGGTGATGTCCGCCGGCTGCGGGATGCCGCCGAGTACTCCCCGGACCGGGAGCGGGAGCTGCTGCAGAAGATCAAGGGGATCGGTCCGGTCGGTGCCGACATCTTCCTGCGCGAGGCGCAGGCGGGATGGGACGAGCTGGTGCCCTACCTCGACGAACCTACCCGGAGAACGGCTGGAGCCCTCGGGCTGCCGACCGGCCCGGCGAGGCTCGCCGCACTGGTCGACCGGCAGGACTTCCCGCGGCTGGTCGCTGCGCTGGTGCGGGCGCGTCTCGAGCACGACGTCACCGACCTGCGGGAGGCGGCGAGCAGGCCCTGACGCCCGTCCGGTCCCGACCCCAGCTGGCGAGACAGGAGCAGACAGCAGGCGGGCAGCAGGCAGACAGGAGGCGGGCAGGAGTCAGACGGCAAGCAGACAGCAGGCAGACAGGAATCAGGCAGGAGGACGTGTCGATGACGACGCACGACGACAGGATTCAACGCAAGATCGCGTTTCTGGTGGCACCGGAGGGCGTCGAGCAGGTCGAACTCACCGAGCCGTGGAAGGCCATCGAGCAGGCCGGCCTGAGCCCGGTGCTGGTGTCGACGGAGGGAGGCAGGGTGCGGGCGTTCCGGCACCTGGACCCCGCGGACACCTTCCCGGTCGACGTCACGGTCGCCGAGGCGGATCCCGCGGACTTCGACGCGCTGGTGCTGCCCGGCGGAGTCGCCAATCCGGACGAGTTGCGGTGGCAGCCGGGTGTTGTCGAGTTCGTCCGGTACTTCTTCGATGCCGGCCGCCCGGTGGCGTCGATCTGCCACGCTCCCTGGACCCTGATTGAGGCGGACGTGGTCCGCGGACGGCGCATCACGAGCTGGCCGAGCCTGCGCACCGATCTGCGCAACGCCGGGGCCGAGGTCGTGGACGAGCAGGTCGTCATCTGCCGGTCCGGGCCGAACACGCTGATCAGCAGCCGCAGGCCGGATGATCTGCCGGCCTTCGACGGCACCCTGGTGGAGCATCTCACCTCGGTGGGCGTCTGATTACCTCGGTGGACGCCCCAGCTCGGGACGCCGTTCACCGTGGATGCGAAGGAACCGCCGGAAACGGCTCCTTCGCCCGGGCCGTCTGCTACCTCGGATCAGGTTGGTCGCTACCCCGCACCAGGTGGATCATTGCGGTGTATCCCGTCGCCGGACATCCGTAACCTGGAACAGCGATGATGCGGCATTCCGGCCGCCGTGCCGGATGGCGGGCCGGCTTGCCGTGGTTGCCGTGGTCGTTCGTGGACACGCCGTCGTTGTCGTGGACATGTCGTTACCAGGGTGGGGTCACCGGAGCCGGGTCACCAGGCGGGCCGGGAAGATCTGCAGGGGAGGGGCTGTTACTCTCCCTGGCTCACCTGACGGCGTCGGCCCGCACCCCGGGAAGCCGCAGCCCAAGAATCCGACCGCGACCGGGAGGAGAGCCGGTGCCGACCATGCAGGACGTCGAGCGCGCCCGTGAACAGGCGTACCTGGACACGCTGTATATCCGGTTGGACGAGGTCCGCGAGATCATCCGTGGGCAGCTGCGCCGGGTCCTGCTGGAAAGTGGCACGGGCACCCCACAGTCACTCGTGGAACGTGACGTGTTCGCGGCGACCCACGCCGACCGGCTCGCCCGCCTCGACGCCGCCGAAGGGCGGCTGTGTTTCGGCGCGATGGACCACGCCGACGGGCGCCGGACGTACATCGGCCGGATCGGCCTGTCCGACAGCGAGCAGAAACCGATCTTGGTGGACTGGCGGGCCCCGGTGGCCACCGCCTTCTACCGGGCGACGCTGGCCGATCCGCACGGTCTGGTGCGGCGGCGTCATCTGCGGACCAAGGGCCGGGAGGTCACCGGCATCGCCGACGACCCGTTGAGCCTGCCGGCCGGCACGGCCACCGGCACTGGCACCGGCACGAGCGAGCCCGGCGGGGTGACGGCGTCCGGCGACACGATGTTGCTCGAGGCGCTGGCCGCGCCCAGGACCGGGCGCATGCACGACATCATCGCCACTCTGCAGGCCGAGCAGGACCGCATCATCCGGGCGCGGGCGAACGGCGTGCTCGTCGTCGACGGTGGACCGGGGACCGGTAAGACCGCGGTGGCGCTGCACCGTGCCGCCTATCTGCTCTACAACGACCGGGCTCGACTCGACCAGTCCGGCGTGCTGATCGTGGGGCCGAGTCCGGTGTTCCTGCGCTACATCGACCAGGTGCTGCCCTCCCTCGGGGAGACCGAGGTGATCTTCGCCACGCCGGGACGGCTCTTTCCCGGGGTCGACGCGCACGGCGTCGAGGACGCCGCGACCGCTGCGCTCAAGGGTGATCCGCGGATGGCCGAGGTCATCGCCGCCGCCGTCAGGGACCGGCAGCGGCTGCCGCGGCGAGAGGTGCTCATCCCCTACGACGATCACATGCTGCGCCTCGGTCGCGACACGGTCGCGCGGGCCCGCACCCGGGCGCGGCGCAGCCGCCGCCCGCACAACTCGGCCCGTCGGATCTTCCTGCGCGAGCTGTTGGCAGAGCTGGCCACCCAGGTGGTGAACCAGATCCCGGGCGGGCTGCTCGATGCCGACGAACGCGGCCAGATCATCCGGGACCTGTGGTCGGCGGAAGAGGTCCGTACGGTGCTCGACGGCCTCTGGCCGCTGCTGACCCCCCAGCGGCTCCTCGAGGAGCTCTTCGCCGATCCGGCGGCCCTGGCGCGTGCGGCGGGTAGCCGGCTCACCCCGGCGGAACGATCTCTGCTCGAGGACCGGCGGACGGCCGCAGCGTCCGTCCGGATCCCGGTGCAGCGCGACGGCGTGGGTACGGCGGGTACAGCGGCCGCCGAGCGGGTCGAGCGGGTCGAGCGGGCGTGGGCTCCGGCCGATGTGCCGCTGCTCGACGAGGCCGCCGAGCTGCTCGGCGACCCGGGCGAGGAGACCGGCCGCGAGACCGCCCGCCGTGCCGAGCGGGAACGCGAGGAGGAACGCGAGTACGCCCGGGGCGTGGTGGACATGCTCGGGCTCGAGGGGCAGGTTGACACCGAGGCGCTCGCCGAGCGGTGGAGCGGGCCGCGGGCGCGGCGCAGTGCCGCCGATCATGCCCGCGAGGACCGCACCTGGACTTTCGGCCACCTGATCGTCGACGAGGCCCAGGAGGTCTCGCCGATGTTGTGGTGGCTGCTGTGGCGGCGCTGCCCGGGACGCACGGCGACCCTCGTCGGTGACCTGGCCCAGAGACCGCCCGGCCGGGCGCGCCGACGTCCTGGGGGGAGCTGCTGGGGCCCGCGGTCGGCAACCGGTTCACGGTCGAGCGGCTCAGCGTCAACTACCGCACACCTCGGGAAATCATGGACGTTGCCGCCGACGTCCTGCGGGCGCAGGACCCGACGGTCTCCGTTCCCCTCTCAGTGCGTTCGGTGGGCCGTGCCCCGACGGCGGTGCGCGTGGGCGACGTGACGACCGACGATGTCCCGGGCCTCGTCGGTCTGCTCGAGACTGGTCTGCTAAAGGGCAGGCGGACCTTCGCCCAGGAGCCTCCCGGGGACCTCGTCGCCGCCGTGGTGTACGCGGCGAGCCGGGCCGCGAGCGAGGTCGGCGACGGGCGGGTCGCCGTGATCTGCCGCCCGCAGGACATCCCGGGGCTGCGCGGCGCCCTCATGGCAGCCCTCCCGGATCTGGCGGTCGCGGCGGACTCCGTCGACCCCGCCAGCGCCGTCGGCAACGCTCTCGACGCGCCGGTGGTGGTGCTGAGCGTGGCGGAGAGCAAAGGTCTCGAGTTCGACGCGGTGGTGCTGGTGGAACCGGCCGCGTTGCTGGCCGGGCCGACCCGGGGGCTCGCCGACCTCTACGTCGCGCTGACCCGGGCCACCCGTTTCCTGACCGTGGTGTATTCCGGCGAGCTTCCGCCGGTACTGGGCCGACTCGCCCGGCGGTAATGTGCCCGCCCGCGGACGGGTTCCGGATCCGTCCGCAAATACCAGCTAGCCCTGCGTGAGGAGCAGCGTCGGAACAAAATTCCGATATTTTCTTGATATAAAATGTCCATCCATCGTTCATCGGAACGTTGTTCCGTGTGGCTAGGTTCGTGGATGTGACGACCAGGCCCAGTGAGACCGGCGCGGCGAGCGTTGCTGACGAGCCGGCTGGCACCCTTGCTGAACGGGTGCGGGGGGCCGCCGCGGATCTCGCTCCGAGCGAGGCCCGGGTCCTCGAAGCGTTGCTGGAGCCGGGAGCGGAGATCCTTAATCTTTCGGTATCCGAGGTCGCCGCTGCCGCGGGGGTGGGGGTCGCCACGGTCGTCCGCGCGTGCCAAAGTCTCGGCTTCAAGGGTTTCCAGGCAGCCAAGATCGCTCTAGCTCAAGATCTTCTGCCGCTCGGTGAATGCCCCCGGGAGGACATCGATCCCAGCGACACCGTGCATCAGGTGCTTGCCAAGCTGGCGGCCTCGAACGGTCAGGCACTGTCGCGCGTCCCGATGAGCGTGGGCGCGGGTGCGCTTGCCGATGCCGTTGAGGCGCTCCATGCGGCGCGGCGTGTTCTTTTTCTGGGGGTCGGCACAAGCGCACCGATTGCCGCGGACGGGGCGTTTCGGCTGGCCACGATCGGCGTCCCGGCCAGCTTCCCGCCGGATGTGCACACGCAGCACGTGCAGGCACGCCTGCTCGGGCCGGATGATGTCGCGGTTGCGGTGAGTCACACCGGGGCGACTCATGAGACCGTAGGCGCTGCTCGCGGCGCACACGCCGCCGGTGCCGCGGTTATCGCGATCACCAGTTTTCACAGCAGCCCGTTGACGGAGGTCGCGACAACCGTGCTCGTCGCCGGGAGTCGTAAAACCCGGTACCAAGGGATCGTCATTAAATAAGTTGATCATTTGATCT
>NZ_CDWTMO010000221.1:0-5321 GCF_977946435.1 Frankia sp. CgKIO3
AATCCTCCTGCTAGACCGCCCGGTACTGGGCGGAAGGTTAGCGTCGGGTAAAGCGGGTGGGTCAGCCGGGTCCCGCTCCCGTGGTCGGCGTGGTCGGCGCGGGTGCGGCGGCCGCTGGTCCCCGGGCGATCCGGAGAAGCTGGGGAATGATCGCGGCACCGATCCGTCGGGCACCGCCATTGGAGATGTGCACACCGTCGTCGTCGCGTAGCCGGACACCGTCCAGTTCGTCGACGTACTTGTCACCCGGAGTGAGAATCGACGCGATGTCGATCACGGTGGCGCCGGGATGGCGGGCCGCCGCGGCCCGCAGCAGCGTGTTGAACCGCACCACCCGTTCGGCCTTCGTCTCCGGGTAGATGCCGCCGTTCGGCGCCTCGGTCGGCTTGAACACCGGGGTCGTCAGGAGCACCACCTTGGCACCCTTGGCGCCGAGTGTGTCGATGGCGAGGTCGAGTTCCCGGCCGAGGTAGGCGTCGAACCCCGGATCGCCGATGTGCGTCCACCGGCCGTCCCGCACCTGGTCGGTGATCTCCCAGCGACCGACTAGCAGGATCGCGAGCGCGGGGTTGACCTCGTTCACCCGTTGGGCGAACCACTGCGGCCACTGGTCGCATCCGTCGGTGGTGGGACCGGCGCTGCCGAGGATGCGCCGCTGCACCCCCCGGGCGACGCCGCACCCCAGCTTGGAGAAGTCGTGGATCTCCATACCCTGCTGGGCGGCCCTCGAGGAGAAGTCGCTGAACCCCAGGGTGAGAGCCACCGAGTCGCCGCCTAGCAGGACCTTGATCGGGGCGTTCCCGCCGGCCTTGACGGCGACGGCCGGTTGTGGGGAGGTCGCCGCCTGCCGCGCCAACGCCTCCAGGTCCGCGGGAGTGCGCACCGATGCCGACGTCCCGGCGGTCGTCAGCAGGATCACCGCGAGCACTCCGCCCAGGGCGGCGGGCACCGTCACCCGCGGGACGGGGAAGCGTACTTTGCCCCGCCGGATCGGGTTCTCCACGAGATGGAATGAGGCCAGGGTGATTGCCAGCGTGGCGGCGAGGCGGAGCCCCAGCAGGACCAGGCCGCTCGTCCCGGTGCGGGTGGCCGTCAGCGTGAGGAAGATCGGCCAGTGCCACAGGTACAGGCCGTACGAGATGCGGCCGACGAAGGTCAGCGGGGCGGTGGCCAGCACCCTCGCCACCGGGCCCCGGGGCGCCTCCACGAGCGAGGCGACCAGCAGCATCACGATGATCGCGACTCCGAGGAAGCCGCCGGCGTAGAGTCCGCGGCTCTCCCCGCTCACCGTTGTCCAGATGAGGATCATCGCAGCCGTGGCGACACAGCCGACGACCGACATGACCGACCGGGCCCGGGCGGAGATCGGGGTCGTCCGCTGGGCCCGCCAGACGGCGAGGGCGGCCCCGGCCAGCAGGGCCTGGGCGCGGCTGTCGGTGCCGTAGTAGATCCGGGAGGGGTCCGTCCCGATCACGAGCAGGGCGAGGCCCACCAGGGCGGAGGCCTCGGCGCCGAGGACCGCGACCGTGAGCGCGAGCGACTGGGCCTTCTGGCGTTGCCGGCGCCAGCGGTCCACAGTCTTCGCGCTGTGCCGCATCAGCAGGTAGACGATCAGCGGCCACAGGACGTAGAACTGCTCCTCAACGGACAGCGACCAGGTGTGCAGCAGCGGCGACGGAGCCGAGAAGTGGTCGAAGTAGCTCTGGTCGGACAGCGCGAAACGCCAGTTTGCGACATAGAGCAGCGTGGAGAGCGCGTCCAGCCGCAGGGTTCCCACGTCGCCGGGGGAGGCGATCCAGCGGGCGTAGGCCGCCACCCCGAGCAGGAGCAGCAGCAGCGCCGGCATCAGGCGGCGAGACCGGCGGATCCAGAAGGTGCGAAGGTCGATGCGCCGGTTGTAGCGGTACTCGGCGATCAGTAGGCCGGTGATGAGGAACCCGGAGAGGACGAAGAAGGTGTCGACGCCGAGCAGGCCGCCGGGCATCCAGGAGACGCCGGCGTGATACGCGATGACGGCCGTGACCGCGAGCGCGCGCAGGCCGTCGAGCGCGGGGGAGTGCCCGAGCGGCGCGAGCACGGGCCCGGTGGCGTCGAGATCCTCCTCGACCCGCTGCGGCCCCGTCGCCTCGCGCGTGCCGGTCCGCGGCCGGGTGCCGGCCCGGGTTCTCGCCCCGGGCGCCGTCGCCGTCCCGGGAGACCGGCGGGGAGGTCCAGCCGGTCTCCGGGTGGCCCCGGGCGCCGGTCGCGTCCCGCCCAGGCGGGTATTGATCGGGGTGGTGTCGGTGGGCTCCGGCCCGGGTGCCACCCGGCGGTGGCGCCCACCGGAGGCGAGCGGGAAGGTGTCGGCGTCGTTGCTGGTCAGCCTCGTTCCCTCCTCGTCGCCGGGGGTTGCGTCGGCTGCGACCTCGCCAGGACATACGACAGGCAAGGCTAATCGCAGCGGCGTGGGAGGACGCACGCACGGTGTGCTCACCGCTGTCGCGGCGGACGCGGTGTCGAGCCGCTATCGGGACATTGGTACCTTCCGCGCGTGTCTGAGACCACGGCGGGGCTCCCCCGGATGGTGGCCCCGGCGCCGGCGGTGCCCGCGGGCCACCCCACGCCGGGATTCCCCGTGATGTCGGGATTCTCCGTGGTGCTGGGGCGGGCGCGGCCCGTGCGCTGGCACCTGTGGCTGGCCGCGATCGGGCTGCTCGGTCTCGCCGTCCGCCTGTTCTACCTGTTCCACTGGCTGCATCCGGCGGTCGTGCAGGGAGACCCGTACTACTACCACGAGGCGGCGAACCTCTTCGCCGACGGCCGGGGCTGGCCCGACCCCTACGAACTCGCCCTGTCCGGCCGCTACGTCCCCGACGCCCAGCACCCCCCGCTGACCAGCGTGCTGCTGGCCGTGCCGTCGGTGCTCGGATTCACCAGCTTCCTGTCCCACCAGCTGTTCTCGTGCCTGCTCGGCGTGCTGTCGATCGTGCTCGTCGCCCTCGCCGGGCGGCGGATCGCCGGCCCCGTGACCGGACTGGTGGCGGCCGGGATCGCCGCTGTCTATCCGGGCATGTGGCTCAACGACCCGCTGTTGATGTCGGAGACGACCGGGATCCTCACCTGCGCGTGGATCACCCTTGCCGCCTACCGGTTCCGAGACCGGCGGGGAGCCGCCGACGCCGCCTGGCTCGGAGTGGCCCTCGCGGCGGTGATGCTCGCGCGAGCGGAACTGGCGCTGCTCGTCGTGGTGCTGGTGGTGCCACTCGTCGCGACGGCCCGTGAACTCGCCTGGCGGCGCCGGATCGCCCTGGTGGCCGTCGCGGCGGCGGTGAGCGCGCTCACGATCGCGCCCTGGACGATCTACAACCTGTCCCGGTTCAGTGAGCCGGAATACCTGTCCACCGGGCTCGGCTCCACCCTGGCGGTCACCCACTGCCCGGCCAGCTACTCCGGCCGGTACGTCGGCTGGTGGTCGTTCGACTGCATCCTGGCGTTGCCACCCTCGCCCCAGGAACGCTCCGAACGGGACGTGTTCTACCGCCGGGCCGCGTACGACTACATCAAACACAACGAGCGCAGCCTGCCCCGGGTGGCCGCGGCGCGGCTTGGTCGGACATGGGGGGTCTACCGTCCCTGGCAGCAGGCCCGGCTGGACACCATCGAGCTGCGCCCCCTGGTCCTCAGTAAGGTCGGGATGGTCACGCTGTGGCCGTTGGAGATCGCGGCGCTCGCCGGGGTCGTGGTGCTGCGCCGCCGCCGGGTCGTGCTGCTGCCACTGCTCGCCGTGCCGATCGCGCTGAGCCTCGCCTCGGTCGCGATCTATGGGACGACCCGGTTCCGGGCCGCCGCGGAGCCCGCGATCGTGCTGCTCGCCGCCGTCGCGATCACGGCCGCCGCGCAGTGGCTCGGGTGTCGCGGTAGGTTCGCGGACCGGCCGGCCGGGTAGAAAGGGGGGGTTCGCTCGGGGTGCCGACGTGGTCGCGTATACCGGACTGGTACGTTGCCAGGGTGCCGGACCTTGCTGATCTCCGGGCGCTCGGTCGGTGAATGGACCCGCCCTTTCTCTTACGGCCGCAGCCGATTCCGGTGCAGCCGCCGGCCCGGCCGGCACCGCTTCCATCCCCGAACCGCGCACTCCCGCGCCGGTCCGTCCACCCAAGGTGGTCTTCGGCGGCTTCGACGGCCTGCGCGCGATCGCGGCGATTCTCGTGGTCGTCGTGCACACCGCGTTTCCCGCCGGTTTCACCACCAGCAGCCGGCTGGGCCCCTACACCGCCCGGAGTGAGATCGGTGTCGCGGTCTTCTTCCTGATCTCGGGGTTTCTGCTCTACCGCCCGTTCGTCGCCGCCCGGTTCGCCGGCCTCCGCGGCTCGGACGCCGCCGGCTACCTGGTCCGGCGGTTCATGCGGATCGTCCCGCTGTACTGGGTGGCGCTCGCCGTCACCCTGACCGTGGTCAGCAGTAAGCGGGTCGGCGTGCACGGCCTGGCCGGTCTGTTCCAGACGGCATTCTTCGTCCAGGGTTATCAGGAGCACTGGGCGATCCAGGGCCTCACCCAGGCCTGGACCCTGGACGTCGAGGCGGCGTTCTACCTGGCGATACCGGTATACGCGTGGCTGCTGCGGCGGCGGGACCGTCCGTCCGCCGCCCAGTTACGCGTGGAACTCGCCGCGCTCGCGGTCACGTTCGCCGCAGCCAAGATCGTCCATTATCTGGTGATCCCGTCCACGCCGACCTGGATGAACGGCTGGAACGTCTGGCTGCCGGTCTGGTGGGACCTGTTCGCCATGGGCATGCTGCTCGCCGTGCTCTCGGCCTGGTACTCCCGGCAGGGCAGGTCGCCGCGCTGGGCCGAGCTGCCCGGCTCGGGCACGGTGTGCTGGGGCATCGCCGCGTTTTTCTACTGGGTGTCGAGCAGGCATCTCGGCCTGCCGCTCGTGCCGATCTTTGAAGCCACGCGGAGCCAGGACATAGGCAAGCACCTGGGCTACGGGTTGTTCGGCTTCTTCCTGCTGCTCCCGGCGGTGTTCGGCCGCAGCGACCGCGGCTGGGTGCGGCCGCTGCTGGCCAGCCGTCCGCTGGCCTTCCTCGGAGCGATCTCGTACGGCATCTATCTGTGGCACTCGGCCGTCATCGACCTGGTGCTGGAGCACAGTGGCTGGCGGCTGTGGAAGATCCCCTACCTGCCGTTTCTCCTGGTGGTCCTCACCCTGACCGTCGGGGTCTCCACCGTGACGTACTTTTTGATCGAGCGTCCCTGCATCACCCTTTCCCGGGAGTGGGCCCGGCGGGTCGACAGATGGGTGGCGAGGCGCTTCGAAGGGGCGGCGAGGGGCGGGGAG
>NZ_CDWTMO010000222.1:0-5277 GCF_977946435.1 Frankia sp. CgKIO3
TGCGGAAAACAAGCCTAGGGGTGTAGTGGGTGCCGGTGTTCTTCCGCAGCGGCGACTCGGTGACGTACAGCCCGTCCTCCAGAACCACGACGGGCTGGCCGCGCAGGTCCGTGCGCAGCAGGCCGTGGAACGGCAGCAGCCGCTCGGCGGTTGGGTAGTCGCCGCGGGTCACGGCGAGCAGGGCCTTGCGGGCCTCCTCCCGCTCGCCGGCCTCCAGCGGAACGAGCCGGCGCTCGACCGCCTTCGGCGCGCCGATCCCACTGGCGGCGAACCTCTCGGCGAGCGCGGCGGCGAGCAGCGGGCGGCCCCGGTGACGCGAGGCGAGCTCCTCCAGCTCGGACAGCTTCGCCTCGGCCTCCAGCCCCTCCCGGCCGACTAGGCCGACGACCACCTCCGCGGCCGGGGCGCGTTCGGCGTCGTAGGAGAGCAGACCCTCGTAGACGTAACCGATCTGCTCGACGTCCAGCGAGCGGAAGCTCAGCGTCCGCCGCGCCCGGGACTTCCCGCTGCCGACCTGGATGTACTGGACGGCACGCAGCATGTGCAGCACCGTGCGATCGTCCACCCCGAGCGGCAGCCACGGATGGGCGGCCGGGTCGAACAGCGACCCGGCGTAGGCATGCATGCGCAGCCGGGAATGATCGACCCCCGCGTACACGGCGGTGAACAGGGCGCGCAGCCGGTGCCAGGCCGCCGTCGACTGCTCCAAGTCGTCCTCGGTCGCGCCGTCGTAAAGCTGCTGTTCCAGCTCGGCGCACAGCCGGCCGGCGGAGTAGGTGCTCGCGTACAGGTCGTTGCCGGCGGGCAGCAGGCCGCGTTCCTCGGCGTAGAGCAGGAAGACGATGCGCATCATCACCGCGACCGCGCCCCGGTAGACGTCGTGCGCGTCGACGTCGCGCAGCCCGGCGCCACCCCGGTCCCGCTCGGCGACGTGCCAGCGGCCGAAGGCGGCGACGAGCAGCTCCACGGTCTGGCGGACCTGGACGCCGAGCGCCTCGGTGATCTCCTCCTGGCTGCCGAGGCTCGCCTTCAGCAACGGGACCAGCGTCTCGTCGTCGGGCACGCCGAAGAAGCGCCGCCGGCACAGCAGCGACACGAACGCCCGCACGACGTCGCGCTCGGCCGCCTCCGGCCAGGACACCGCGTCGAACACCGCCGTCGACGTCACCCCGCCGCGCGGCGCCCAGACCAGCGCCCACTGCCGGCCGTTCGTCACCAGCGCGAGCTCGATCCCGTGATGCCGGCAGGCGATCGCCGCCCGGTCCACCGGCGTAGCCGCCCAGGCCTGCCCGGCGATCCGCGCCGTCGGGGACTGTGACGGCGCGACGACCAGACCGAGCACGCGGACCGCGTCCGGTTTCACCTCGGACGGCCTCGCGGCCACCGTGTCCGGATCGACGAGGACGAAGGACGGCACGATGCGCGCGTCGTGCTCGCCGACGTCGACGGTGAACGAGCGCAGCGCGCCGTCCGCGCCGTCCGTGTCATCTGTGTCATCTGTGTCATCTGTGTCATCGGGCAGGATGAGCGTGTTCCCCCAGCCGAGTAGCTCGCCGAGGACGAAACGCACCCAGGCCGCCTGGCCGCCAGCGGGATCGTCCAGCCAGGCGGTGTGCTCCCGGCGCAGGCGTTCCCGGGTCTTCTTCTCCAGCGGGTCGAGCGTCGGCCAGACCCGCCGGAACACGGGCAGGCTGAGGAACGGCCCGCTGACCTCGATGAGGCTTAGCCATTCGCGGTGCTGCACGGAGCCGTCCGGCGCGGGCGGCCGGCGCCGACCCCCACCGCCACCGCTGCCCCCGCCGCCACCGCTGCGACCTCCGGGGATGCCCCGGCCCCGCGTGGTGGCACCCACGGTGCTCATCGCGCCTCCTCCGCTGCCGGCACGACCAGGACGACCGCGACGGGGAACTGGTGCTGCCTCGGGTCACGGTATCGCTGCGCGATCACGTCGAGCTCCCGTCGCCGTTCCTGGTCCAGCCGGTCGAGCCGGTCCTGCCACGCCTGCCGGTCCTTGCGGTACTGGGCCAGCTCCTCGCGGCCCCTGGCGATCTCGAACCGGCTGAACAGGGCGTCCTCGTCGTTCTCCGGATCCTCGATCGCACCGCGCAGCGTCGCGGCGAACTGATCGAGGATAGTGGTGATCCGATTCTCCTCGGCAGCCCGGCGCTGGCCGAGGAGGCGGGTCAGCGACTCCTGGCGGGTCCTCGTCCGCCACTCCAGAGCGGAGAGCACCCCGGGCCGCACTGCCGGCCAGCGCTCGGCGAGCCGCTCCCGTGTCTCCCCGGAGACGGGCCGGCCGGCGGCGAGCGCGGTACCGACGAGATCGCCGAGGACCGTCAGGTTCTCCAGGCGGCGGAACCGCCCGGTCGCCGGCGCCCAGCCGCCCGCGTACAGGACCTCCTCGTGCAGCCGGACGCCGTCCGCGCCCACCAGCACGAACCGGGAGAACGCGCCGATCAGCACCTCCTCGCAGCGCGGATCGTCCGAGCGCACGGCGGTGACCCGGTGCAGCCCGACGTCGGCGTTGGAGACGGCGCCCCGCAGCAGCCTTGTCGACATGTCGACGAGGCGGTGGCCGAGGTGCGCGAGCACGACGTCGTCGCGGTCCTTCGCCACGGCCGGGTCGAAGGTGATCGGCCGCTGGCGCGGCGGCGTGCCCGAGGGAAGGTCCTCACGGCGCAGCTTCTCGGTGAGCCCCGCGGAGGCGCGCTGCCACGAGCCGGTGAGCGTCGGCACCGTGAACAGCCCCTCGGCGTGCTCCTTCTCATCGACGTACGGGGTGAGTGCCTGTTGGCGGGCGAGGCTCAGCGCCGTGCCAACGACGCGGCGCACCGCCGCCGGGGTGATGCCGAGCTCGCGGACCGTGTCGTCGAGGTTCGCCCGCAGCCGGCGCACCTGCTCGCGCACGTTCTCCGCGACCGGGACGGTGCCCCCGGCGGCCACGGAGCCGCCCGGACCGACGTCGAGGTCGTCGGGACCGACGTCGATCCGCTCCCCCAGCATCCGACGCTGCACCCGATCGGAGAGCACCGCGTTGACCGACCCGAGGTCGGCCTTCATCTGCGCGACCTTCTTCACCACCCGCGACAGGAACTCCAGGTCGGCCTCAAAGGAGTCGACGGTGCCCGACCAGCCGGAGCCGACGAAGTGCCGGATCTCCGGGGAGCGGCGCTGCCCGTACCGGTCGATGCGGCCGATCCGCTGCTCCAACTTATTCGGGTTGAACGGGATATCGTAGTTGACCAGCCGGTGGCAGTGATTCTGCAGGTCGATGCCCTCACTCGCCGCATCGGTGGCGAGCAGGACCCGCATCGGATGCTCGCTCGGTTCGGCCTGGAAGGCGAGCCGCAGCTGCTCGCGCTCGTCGACGGACAGCCCGCCGTGCAACAGGCCGAGCCGCTCCCCGGCGAACCCCTCCTGGCGCAGCAGTCCGGCGAGCCAGATCTGCGTGTCGCGGTACTCGGTGAACACGACGACCCGCTCGTCGAACCAGTGCCGCCCGTCCGGCCGGCACACCGCGTTCAGATAATCGAGCAGCGCGCGGGCCTTGGCGTCCGGCTCGGCCTCGTGGGCGTCCGCCCAGCGCCGCATCCGGTCCAGCAGCTCGATCTCGCCGTCGGTGGGATCGAGTTGCATCGGCCCGATCCGGCCGAGGGCGTCGTCCTCGGCGTCGGCGAGCTGCTCGTCGTCCAGGGTCGCGACGTCGTCGAAGTAGGCCTCCATCCACGGCTCGGGCATCCATGGCCCAGGCGCCCCCGGCCCAGGCATCCCCGGCCCGGCCTCGTCCGCGAGGCGGGACGCGTGGGCCGGGCGCCCGTGCCGGGACACGAGGGTCTCCCGGTAGACGCCCACGGTGTGGCCGAACGCCGCCGGGGAGGAGAACAACCGCTTCTTCAACAGCAGGGTCACCAGGTCGGTCGCCTTGCGGCCGCGCGGCGAATCCAGCCGGGCCCGGCGCAGTGCGGCAAACTCCTTGAGCAGGCCGTGGATCTCCCGTTCGCCGTCCGGGTAGACCACCGGCATGTCGATCGAGCGGCGCCGGTGGAACCGCGGGGTGCCGTCCGCGTTCTCGATGCTGCTTTTCAACCGGCGGACCACGACCTCGTCCACGGCCGTCCGGTCCGGCTCGACGCCCCGGGCGAACCGCTGGTCGTCGAGGATCTCCAGCAGCGCGGTGAACGAGGCGAGGTAGCCGTTGTGCGGGGTGGCGGACAGGAACAGCCGGTGGGTGAAGTGCGGCGCGAGCCGGCGGATCAGCTTGGTCTGCTGGGAGTCGACGGCGTAGACCTGCCTGGGCGCGGCCGGGGCGATGTGATGGGCCTCGTCGAGAATGAGCAGGTCGAAGGTCCGCGGGTAGGTCGGCTGACCATCGCCGGGCAGCACCTCGTCGAGCAGCCGCTGCGCCTTCGGGCCACGCAGCCAGGGCAGGCTGACGATCGTCAGCGGGTAGACCTCGAACGGGTTCGCCCCGCTACCGTGCGAGCGACGGACCGCCGCGCAGCGCTCCGCGTCAATGATCGTGAAATCGCGGCCAAACTTCTCGGCCATCTCGTCACGCCATTTCAGGGTGAGCCCGGCCGGACAGACAATCATGATGCGGCGCGCCCGGTGCCGCAGCAGCAGCTCCTCGGCGACCAGCCCGGCCTCGATGGTCTTACCGAGGCCGACATCGTCGGCGAGCAGGAGGTTCACCCGGGGCGCCGCAAGGGCGCGCGCCACCGGCTCGAGCTGGTAGTCCTCGACGGCCACCCCCGAGCGGAACGGAGCCTGCAGCCGCCGGGCGTCCGCGGAGGTCACCGCCGACCAGCGCACCGCGTCGAGGAAGGCGGCCAGCCGGCCCGGTGGGTCGAAGCCGCCTTGGGTGACGTCGGGCAGCGAACCACTGGGCAGGACCCGCCGGCCCGGCTCGACCTCCCAGATCACCTCGACGGTGCGGCCGTAGCGACCGTCCTCCACACTCTGGAGGGTGACCAACGTGCTCGTGCTCGGCGCCCCGTCGGCGGCCGGTCCGTCGATGTCCGCGACCACCCACTTCTGACCACGGACCTCCACCAGCGCGCCGATGTCGGGACGCTCGTCAGATGCCGGCACCCCCGGACCCGGCCCCGTCCCGCCCATGGCCTGCTGGCGGACGCGGCGTGCTGACGGAGCACGTTCGGTCGTCGAACTCGGCACCTGATACCCCCCTTGGTGAACAGCCCGACCAGTCTGGCAGGACGCCGGGCGACCGATTCCCGGCCCGGTGGCACCGTGCCGGCTCTCTTCGGTCCCCATCTC
>NZ_CDWTMO010000223.1:0-5210 GCF_977946435.1 Frankia sp. CgKIO3
GGCTAGGGGGGACTAGGGGCTAGATGAGCCCGGGAGGTGTGGCAGGTCGGGCCGGGGTGGATCGGGCCGGGCTGGATCGGGCAGGGTGAGCTCGGTCGGGCCGAACCGGTCGGTGAGAAAGCGGCTGTGCGCGAGCAACTGGGCCGTGTCGCCGCGGGCGGCCGCCTCGGTGACCTCACGCATCCCACCGGCGAGCAGGGCCAGCGTCGCCAGCAGGACATCGCGGGGGGTGCGGCCGTCGGGCAGCCGGTGGGTCTCGGCGTAGGCCCGCGGCAGCCCCAGATAGGTCTCCACCGCGATGGGCAGGTAATCGGCGACCGTCCGCTCGACGGCGAACGTCTCCGGCGAGCCGGGACGCAGCAGGTGCGGGGTGTCCAGAACCTGCCGCAGCGCCCCGATGACCTCCTCGGCGGCCGCGGCGAGTGCCCGGCCGTCCGGTGCTCGGTCGATCAGAGTCCGGTACTGGGCCTCGACCGCCGTCCGCAGATCACCCACGTCGATCCCACCGCCCGCGACCGCGGCGCGGCGCGGCGGTGCGACCAAAGCGCCGATCGCGTAGAGCGCCGCGACGACCGGCGGCCAGAACGGCCAGTCCACCAGGCCCGCGGCACTCGCGCCGGCGCCGGCGAGCGCGCACGTGCAGCCGGCGATGTTCTTGGCCGAACCGAACCAGGTGAGGATCCACTGTCCCCGGCCGGGGATCGGCGGCGGCGGGGGTGGTGCCGGGCGCGGGAGCCGCCCGCGGTGGACGCGGCGCCGGCGGTTCACTGGTAGCCACGGATGTCCTTGAACGCGTCCGCCAGCGACGAGGTACGGGCGTCGAACACCGCGCCGCCAGTGTCGGCGGAGATGTCCCGCAGCGCCGCCGGGTCGGCTTCCCCGAAGGCGATCGTGAAGGTAGGCACGGCACGCGCGGCCGCCGGCAGCCGCTGATAGGAGGAGCGGAAGTCGGCGGCCGAGATACCGGAGTTGTTCTCCCCGTCGGTCATCAGGACGATCGACGTGAGGTAGCCGGGGTCGGCCTCGGCGGCCGCGCCGGCGGCCCGGTAGCCGGCCTCCAGCGCCGAGTAGATCGCGGTGTTGCCCTGGAGTTGCAGGCCGTCCACGAACGTGTTGACGCCCGCCAGATCCGCGGAGCCCGGCCGCGGGTCGTTCACGGCGAAGTCCATGGGGTCGTGGGCCCGGCCGGCGAAGGTGATCATTGTGATCTTCTCGCGACCCCGGAACCGGGCGAACCTGCCGGGCAACGTGTCGTCCGCACCGGTGAGCCCGCGCAGCGCCGCCTGGAGCGCCGCTATCCGCGGTCCGGCCATCGACCCGGACAGGTCGAGCAGGAAGATGGCGTGGCTGGGCCGCCGGAACCGGTCGAGGTAGGCGGACAGCAGCTGGTCGGGCGACCTGCCGGCTCGCTGGGAAGGGCAGCTCGGTGAGCGTCCGCGTCGGGAACCGGGCGTCCAGCGCCACTCCGGGCAGGGCCGGCCGGCGGCTCGTGGTGATCTGCAGCCGGCGCTGCGTCTGCGGCAGGCGCAGCCAGCTGACGACCCGGTCGTAGAGATCACGCTTATCCGGCCGCAGCAGCAGGAGAGGATAGTCGGAGGTGACGATCCCGTCCCTGGGATAGATCAGCTCCAATGGTTCGCGCAGCCGGTGCCCGGCGTTCAGGGCCAGCAGCACCGACTCATAGTTGATCATGCCGCCGAGAGTGTCCTGGGAGCGGGCGTAGGCGTCGGTCAGGAAACCGGAACTGCCCGCGGTCAGTGCCTGGCCAGAGAAGAACGAGGTCAGCTGGGCAGGCCTGATGTCCTGCGGGCGCAGCGTGTCCGAGGTGCCGGCGAGTGCCGCCGCCACCCCGACCAGGGCGGAGAAACCCGAGTTCGACGCCGCGGGATTCGTCATGGCGTAGGAGAGCTGGCCGGCCGCCACCTTCGCGGCGATGTCGGCCCAGGTCACGTTCGGGTTGCCGGTCCAGCCGAACTGCCGGGCCAGGCTGCGCCGGACCCCGAACACCACCGGCGACAGCATGATCGACGATCGCGCGGCCACGGGCGTCGCGCCGGTCGGCAGCAGTCGCAGGTACCGGTCGGAGGCGAACCAGGCGGCGTCGGCCTGGGCGGTGCCCCTGGTAATCGCGTCGGCGCCGTCCAGGGTGCCGGTGTAGGTCAGCCGCAGGGTGACGCCGGTCGCCCGGGTGAGATCGGAGAGCAGCGGCTGGATGTCCTGGAGTTCGGAGCCGGCGAGGACGGTGAGTTCGCCCGCGGATTCGCCGGTGCCGGACCCGTCCGCCGGTCCTGAGCCTCCGCCCGAGCAGGCGGCCGCGAACAGCACCGTCAGGAGACACACGAGCAGGGCTGCGCGCGGCCGTCGGTTCACCGGCCGCCGCCCGGCAGCGTCAGCTCGCCACCTCCGTCGGGGTACGAGCCGAGTTCGCCGCCCGCGGCCGCGGCCGACCGGTCCAGGTAGGCGGTGGCCCTGCCGATCTCGGTGGACAGCGCGTCCACTGTCGTTCGCATGGTGTCCAGCGCGGCGGCGCGGTAGTCGTCGATGGCGTCGATGGTGGCGTAGATGTTCGCGAAGGCCTGCTGGAGGGCCCGCAGCGAGACGGTCGCCGAGGACGCCTGCCGGTGCACGTCGACGCTCTGCCGGCGCAACAGCTCCGATGTGCCGGAAATAATCTTCTCGGTGGTGCTGTTCAGGGCCGAGATCTGGTCGAGGACCAGTTTCTGGTCGGCCAGCGCCTGGGCGACGATCACCGCGGTGCGCAGCGCCGACACGGTCGTGGTGCTCGCCCGGTCCACATCCTTGATGAGTTCGAGGTTGTTGCGCCGGAGCAGGTCCAACGCAAGGTAGCCCTGTGCGCCGACGGCAAGCTGGGTGAGCAGGTCCTGGTGCTTCTGGCGGACGTAGAACAGCACATCTTGGCGAAGCTCCTCAGCCCGGTCCGGGTCGGTGCCCGCGAGCGCCGCGATCCCCGTCTCGAGCTCACCGTCGAGTCTGCCGGCGAGGTAGGCGTACTCCCGCAGCCGGTCGATCGTCGCCCACAGGTTCTGCTTCTCCTGCTCGATGGCGGCGTTGTCCCGGCGCAGCTCCTCCTGACCGTGCTGCAGGGAGCGCAGAATCCCGTCCAGGTGGGCCTGCGACGACCGGTAGGAGGCGAAGTAGTCCCGCAGCCGGTTGCCGAAGGGGAGCACGCCGAGCAGCTTTCTGGGGGCGTCGAGATTCTGCCGGGAGGGGTCGAGATCCGCCACGACCCGGCGCGGCTCGACCAGGGACTTCGACACCGCCGAGGTCTGGTCGAAGGGCCCGGAG
This sequence comes from Frankia sp. CgKIO3, assembly GCF_977946435.1. Lineage (NCBI taxonomy): Bacteria > Bacillati > Actinomycetota > Actinomycetes > Frankiales > Frankiaceae > Frankia > Frankia sp. CgKIO3. The sequence continues at coordinate 3,307 of NZ_CDWTMO010000223.1, forward strand.
TTCATCGCCCGGGTGGGCTTGTCGAGCAACCGGTTGGACACCGACGCCGATTCCCGGATCTCCTTCTCCCCCAGCCGGTGCACGGCGGCGACCTTCGACGTGAACGCCGGCGAGTGGGCATCGATGGACAGCAGCGTGCGCGCGAACGTGCCAGCCTGCTCGTCCAGCCGGGCCGCGGCGCCCGGATCGATCGGAACGGCCGGTTCGGCCCGGTCAAGGGGCACCGGTGCCACCGGCTCGGGCGGGGTCAGCACCAGGTCGCCGCCAGGTGCCGTATTGCCAGGTGCCGTATTGCCAGGTGCCGTATTGCCAGGTGCCGTATTACGGTCGGCGGCCGGCGGTTGCGTGGTCAACCGGGTCTCCCCTGCGCCTGGTTCACAATCTTGTCAATCATGCGTTCCTCGATGGCGGCGGTGGGCGGTTCCACCACGTCAACCAGCGACGGCGGCGGCGCGAGACCCCGTTCGGTGGCCAGGCGGCGGCCGTACGCGGCATCCGCGGTACGAAACCCGTGCTGAGCCGCGAGACGCTGCAGCTGCGGGTCGGTGGCGAGTAGCCCCGCCCGGCGGCCTCGCCATCGGCGGTCAGCGGTACCACCGTGTGCTTCGCGTAGATCGTTGGCTCCGGGTACATGAGGACCATGTCGGGGCTGATGGAACCGTCCTTCGCGAGCTGACGGGCGACAAACTGCGCCTCGTAGATCATGGCCATCGGCGTCTTCCCCATCCCAATGGTGAGGAAGTCGTCGAAGGGTTCCTGGGTGGACTGCTCGACATAGCCCTGCTTGACGAACAGCGGTGCGCAGCGGGCGGCCACCTGATCCGCCGCGGCGCTGTCGGCGACGACGTTGCCGCCGTTCTCGACATAGCTGGCGATTGCCAGGTACAGCGCCGCGGAGTTCGACGTCCGCACATCCGTCGAACTGATGAGCACGGACTTGCCGGTCTCGAAAGCGGTGTTCCCCGGCAGGTCCGACCAGCGGGTGTTCCTACCGACCAGATCGAGGTAGCCGCGCATGTTCAGGACGTGGTGGCCGCCGTCCATCCGCACGACCCCGGCGTTCTGCAGCAGTGACGCGATCGGCTGGAAGGTGACGATCGCCATCGGGCTGAAGAAGGGGACGTAGGACTTCGTCACCTTCCTGGCGGCCCTGATCCGGTCGGCCTGCGGCGCGTCGGCCGGAAAGGCCAGGTCATAGGGGGTCAGGTCGCGGCTGGTGGCGATCTCCCTGGACCCCGCGGTATCGACCTGCAGCCGGTAGCCGAGCTCCGCGAGCCGGACGCCCACCGCGGGGTCCGCGAAGAAGTCCCGCTTCTCCGAACCGGCCAGGACCCGGACGGTCCGCACGTTGCCATCGGGCGGACCACTGCCGGCGTCGCCCCCCCAGCCGGGGGACCACGATCAGGGCCACCACCGCGATCACGAGCAGACCGGCCAGCAGGAGCCCGACGGTCCTGCCCCGCTGCGCCGAACGCACCAGCCCTCCGCCCGAATCCCCCGATTGGCCCCGTCTGCCCCCATGATGGTAGATCCCGGCGACACTCCGGTAAACGGCGACGTCACATTTCGGTCGCACGGTGTGCACCGCTCGGCCATCAATTAGTCCCGGTCCGCGTGGGATCTGCGAAGACCCAACCATCCGCAGACGGTGGCCACGCTCCCCGGCGACACGTTCTCGACGTTCAACCCACGCGACCGTTCCCTGGTGACGGTGAATGGCCGCGGCGCCCGTCTGTGGGAGACGAGAGGGGACGAGATCACCCACGCGCTGTGCGGCTCCGTCACGACCACCATCACCGAGGATCAGTGGCGGAGATACGCCCCCGATCTCGCGTACCGGCCTCTGTGCCGGTAACCGCGCACCGGCTGCGCAGCCGGGCGGCGTCGATGCTCGCCCCAATGCC
>NZ_CDWTMO010000224.1:0-5189 GCF_977946435.1 Frankia sp. CgKIO3
TGCGGAAAACAAGCCCAGACGCCCGGACCAGACCCCGGGAATGCTCGGCCCGCAATGGCGCAAGAGCATCCACGACTTCTACAGCTACAGCGGCGCGACCGCCCTCGCCGGCATCCCGACCAAAGAGCTGTTCACCTTGTTCCCGAAGAAGCCAGCGAAGAAGATGGCCTACATCGCCGGCCTGCCCAAGCCGCACGGCTGCGTCTGACCGCCCGGCCCGGAATGAAAGGCACCGCCATGACTGTCACCGCGCCCGCGCCCATCGAACCGGCGCCGGCTGCCGTCGTCCCCGATTTCGGCGACGAGAGCACCGGCCGCAAGCTGGCCATCATCTGTTCCAAGGGCACCCTCGACATGGCCTATCCCGGGCTTGTCCTTGCCAACGCGGCGTTAGGAGCAGGGGTGGAGACCCACCTATTCTTCACCTTCTGGGGCTTCGACATCATCACCAAGTCCAGGATGGGTGACCTGAAGTTCACCCTGCTCGGCAATACCGCCTCGCACATGCCGCAGGGGCTGGGCGGCCTGCCCGGCATGACAGCGATGACGACGCACGTGATGAAGAAACAGATCGCCGACGTCGGCGTGCCAGAGGTGCCGGAGTTCCTCGAGCAGATCGTCGCCTCCGGCGGCCATCTGTGAGCCTGCCGCATGTCCGCCGACATGATGCACCTCGACGAATCCGATTTGTATGAGGACGTCGAAGGGATCATCAGCGCCGCGGACTTTATTGAGAAGACCGACGGCGCCCAACTGCTGTTTATCTGACACGGGACCGAGGGCCGCCTGGCAGGGGACCTCGGGTGAGAGGCGATCGCAACGTTCGAGGCGACGTTCCCTGGATGCCGGGAAAGGCCGGTTGGCCGGCCTCGGCCCCGGTCGAGTCCTGGCCGGCGTTCGCGGTCGTGTCGCCGTCACCACGCCCGAGTCCTCTGAGCCGCCGTGGGATGGCTCTCACCCTACGGTGCCGATCGGTGCGGCGAGGGCGGCGAGGGCGGCGAGGGCGGCGAGGGCGGCGTCGAGGCGGGCGCCGGCCTCCTTCGCCACCGGTTCCAGTTCGTCGTGGCCGGTGACGGTGACCATGATCCGCGGGTCGAGGGCCTCGACCACGGTGCCACCGTCGGCGGCGCGGACGACGACGTTGCAGGGCAGCAGCAGGCCGATCTGCCGGTCGACGTCGAGAGCCCGGTGGGCGGCCGGCCCAGATCGCGCCCGACGAGCATACCGCCGTCCTGCTCGGCGGCGCGGCCGCGGAGAACATCGACCTGCACACCCTGCTGTCGGACCGCACCCCGCTGGTGCTCGGGGTGGTGCTGGGGATGGGTTTCCTGCTGCTGTTCGTGGTGCTCGCCGCGCCGCTGGCAGCCGCCCTCGGGGTGGTCACGAACCTGCTCGCGACCGGTGCCACGTTCGGCGTCGCGAAGCTGGTTTTCGCCGACGGGCACGGCGCGGGCCTGCTGGGTTTCACCTCCCAGGGGTTCCTCGACGCCTGGGGGCCGATCTTCTTCTTGGCAATGATCTTTGCGATCTCTATGGACTACACGGTGTTCCTGCTCGCCTCGGCCAAGGAGCACTGGGAACGCTCCGCCGATCCACGGGAGGCGATAGTCGGCGGGCTCGCTCACTCCGGTCGGGTCATCTTCGCGGCAGCCGCGGTGATGGTTGCGGTGTTCTTCACCTTCGCGCTGTCCGGACCGCTGCCGCCAAAGGAGATGGGCGTCATCCTCGGCATCGCCGTGCTGCTGGACGCGGCCCTCGTCCGCCTCACCTGCTACCCGTCCTGTTCCGGATCATCGGACGGGCCGCCTGGTACAGCCCGATGTGGCTGCGCCGCGTTCTACCCACTGTCACCTTCGCCCACTGACCGAAGCGATCGCGTCCCTGGGCCGGCTACCCGCCGCCGGCCTAGGCACGACATCTGCCGAGGGTCACGCGAGGGACAGGAACAGCTTTTCCAGTTCCATCTCGGTCATCGGTGCCGCCTCGCCGCTCTCACGCGCGGCCAGGCACTGTTGCATCCCGGACACTATGATCTTAAATCCGGCCCGGTCCAGAGCTCGGGAGACCGCGGCAAGCTGGGTGACGACGTCAGCGCAGTCGCGACCATCCTCGATCATGCCGATTACGCCGCGGAGCTGACCCTCGGCGCGCCGCAGGCGCCGAATCACATCCGCCATCGCCGTCTCGTCGACCTGCATCCCGACCTCCATATCCCGCACCAGGTGACCGCAGGCGCTGCCTCCAAGATACCATCCCGGGTATACATCGGGTGACCTCACCCGCGATCAGACCTTTCGGGATCGTCGCCGCTGGTTGTGGCTGGTTGTGGAGGACCTGGCGGGCGAAGGTGAGCTGTACCTGTCCAGCCGGCAGATCGCCGAGGTGCTCAATGCCGAGGGCTGCGCCCACCCAAGCGCACCGACCGCTTCGGCCCCGGCCAGGTCCTCACCCCGACCCGCCGGCTGGGCATCGGGGTCCGCCACCCTCGCGGCGCCCGCACCGCGCTAACCGGCCTGGGACCACACCGGTACTCGGTGACCGAACTCGCCGTAGCCCTCCAGCAGGCCAACCGCTACCCTCTACACCTGGATCTACCGGGGGTGGATCACCGCGCAGCGCCACCCGGATGGCAGGTCCTGGGTCATCATCGCCGATGACGCCGAGATGCAGCGGCTACGCGAGCGCCGGGCCCCCGGGCCACTACACCCGCCGGGTACCCCGATAACCGACGTTTCGTCGGCTGCTTCGCATCGAGTCGGACGGGACAAGAGCCAAGCGGGCACACCACGTCGGTGGAGGGGTAGGCTGCAGGTGTTGCTTGTTCTTCCGTGCGTGACCTACGCAGAGAACGGCACGACTGGACCACGGCACCGGCCGGGGTCTGGGGCGAGGCCGGTACGCGAAGGACGCTTACCGGGAGCGCGGCAAGGAGAAATAATCGTGGCGCAGGGTACCGTCAAGTGGTTCAACGCGGAGAAGGGCTTCGGATTCATCTCCGTCGACGGTGGCGGCCCGGACGTGTTCGTCCACTACTCCTCGATCGTGGCGGACGGCTACAAGTCCCTGGATGAGGGCCAGAGCGTCCAGTTCGAGATCGTGCAGGGCCAGAAGGGACCGCAGGCGGACAACGTCCAGCCCGTCTGAGGCCGTACCACCCCCAGCCTTACGCGTCGGCGCGCGGCTCCCGCGGGAGCCGCGCGCCGATCTTGTGTTGGTCGATGTTGTGTTGGCAGGCCGGTAGTCTCACCGCCGTAGTTGACCGACGCCGTCGGCGGGCACCGCGCGATCATGGCTCATGTACACCTGATGAGCGACCAGATCAGCGCCCGGGCAACTGAACCACGGTGATGAAGAAGTCGTCGATGAACCGGACGTCGTCTACGAACCGGTCGAAGTCGACCGCCTTCGTCACGTAGGCGTTGGCGTGCAGGTTGTAGCTGCGCAGGATGTCCTCGGCAGCGTCCGAGGTGGAGAGCACCACGACGGGGATACGTCGCAGGTCGGCGTCGGCCTTGACCTCGGCCAGGACCTCGATGCCGTTGCGGCGCGGCAGGTTGAGGTCCAGCAGGATCAGGTCGGCCGTAGGGGCCTGTGTGAAGGGCTCCTCCCGGCGGAGGAACGCCATGGCCTGGATACCGTCGTTCACGACATGCAGCCTGCCGTTGATCCGATCATCCGCGAACGCTTCGCGGGTCATGAGGACATCCCCCGGGTCGTCCTCAACCAGCAGTACGTCGAACGGGTCCGTACGGACACTCGCCGTCATCTGGATACCTCGAAGTAGAGGCCGCCATCGCATGGCAGCCGGACGAGAAGCGGGGGTAGGGACGAGAGGCGGAGTAGGGACGAGAAGCGGGGACAGGGCGGACCGGACGATCAGCGCCCACCGCGGGGGACGGCCGCTCCTCGAGAGCGTGAGCGGGGTCGCGAGCAGGCGCAGGCGGAGCCCGTCCGGCCCGGAACGGTAACCGGACATCCCGGAATCGATGCACGGACTTTGACGATGTCTGACGGTACGCCAACGGAAGTGGTCTGTCGCCCCCCTAACAGGGACAAGTCCAAGGACAAGCCGAGGCTCACCGTTTTCGGCCTCGCCGCGACCGCCCGGGCACCCACGACCGCCCGGGCACGAGGCCGGACTTCGGCCGCCGTTCCCGGCGTGGCGGTTCCCGGTCGCCTCCGGCGGGAAGGCAAGGGCCATGAGCTCCGGCAGCCCGGTCCAGGACGAGATCCGCCCGCATGCCCGCGAACTGCGTCGGCTGATCCCGGACGTATACCGGGGACTCGGCGCTCTGGGCGACGCTGCTCTCCGTGACGGTGCCCTGGACAGCTGCACGAAGGAGCTGATCGCACTGGCGCTCGCCGTGAGCACCCAGTGCGACGGTTACATCGAGACACACGCCCACGGCGCCGTCCGGCATGGTGCGACCTGCCAGGAAGCAGCCGAGGCCATCGGGGTGGCACTGCTGATGAACGGCGGGCCGGCGTCGGTCTACGGCCCGCGCGCGTTCGTCGCCTTCAGGCGTTTCCGCGCCGAGCGGCACGAGGCGGGGGACGGTACGGCGCCGCTCGGCCACGTAACCCCGGCCTCGCCGGGACACGCTCCATCAACCGGCCAGGTTCAGCCCCCCGACAACACCGACGTCTGAACCGGCGGCAGAGGACCCGCCGCGCCGACCACCTGGCGGATGGTGGTATCCGCAGACCGTCTTCATGACCGGCTGAGGACACGTCGGCGCGGGTGCCGCCGCCATCCGGCGGGCGCCCCGGACGGCCCAGATACAGACAAAGAAAATCTCATGGTTAAAAATATCCCTGGAGATTTCCTCGCTCCCGTTTCGGACCATCGAAATTCGTTGCTCCACGGACGAGTTGTTTACCTATCCTTTACAGTTCCACCCACCTCGGCCGGCGACATCCTGTTACGATTTCCCCGTGACTGAAGGCGAACGGGGAAGAAGAATCCGATGACGTTTGTCGTCCTGTCACCCTGCATTGATGTCAAGGACACCGCCTGCGTGGAGGAGTGCCCGGTCGACTGCATCTACGAGGGCGGCCGCAAGCTGTACATCAACCCGGAGGATTTGCATTGAAATAACTTGATTATTCTATGTCGGGTCTACGGGAAGTGAACATGTAGTTCCACTTGCCGTGGAAACTGTCGCGCTCGAACGGAATCCCCTCCTGTT
>NZ_CDWTMO010000225.1:0-5141 GCF_977946435.1 Frankia sp. CgKIO3
GGCATTGGCTCTAGTCCCTCGGGCCGGTTCGGCAACCACGCACCGTCAAGGGCGGCCGGGCGTTTTCTCGATCGTTTTCCCGGCGTCCCGACCGGCTGTCGGTACGCAGCGGACAGGCGTTCTGCCCGCCTTTTCTGCTGGTGGATCCAGTCCGCTGGTGGATCCAGCGCCGATCGGCGCCCGTGTCCCGGCTACGGTGATATCGGGTCGAAATCTGGTCCGGCTGTCGGTCGAGCGTTCGCGGAGCCCGCGCGCGAAATGCCTTCGGTGATATTAGATCGCGTGGCGGACCATAGCCAATTCTGCCGGGGAACCCGGGTCGGAGCGCCGTCGTCTCCCTCGAGTGCGGCGCGCGGATATTTCTTCACCCCCACGCCGGTGGACCGGAAACGTCACGGTGACGGGGACGGAGACGGCGCGTGGCGTCCCGCCGCTCCGGGCCCGTTGCAGCCGGCCCGTCCGCGGCAGATCCGGACCGGTTGCGGACTCCTCATGACACGCCATAGACGCTGGCTGCTTCGCCTGGTCAGGGCCTCGGCCCGGAATCGGGTCGGGTGCCCGCCCCGGGTCCGCAACCGCGGCCTGGTCCGATCATCCGCCGGATGCGGCGGCCCTGCGGCCCCGTCGGGGCCAAAGGCCTGGAGATTGCGGGACCTGTGGCCATTGCGGGACCTGTGGCCATAGCCGGAACGGTGTATCCGTCCGTCCGTCCGGTATGGCCGGCCGGGTGATCGACCCGACGCGCATCGTATTGAGCCGGTCCTGCCGACCGAGGGCGCCGTTGCCTCCCGGCAACGGCGCCGGCCGAATCCCGCGATGCGAGGGGCATGCCTCGGCTGGTCGCCTTCGCTTCAAGCTTCGGCTCAAGCCTTGGCGCCGAGATTATCACTATACGTGTCTTTGGAAGGACATTAGCGTTATTCCATCGTACGCGCCGGTGCGGCGTGACCGGTGCGGCTTCACCGGACGGCGCAGGTGCTCCCGGGCGTCAACTCACCGTCATCGCGCCGACGGGTTACTAGGAACGATGAGCTACTCATGGGGCTGTTTATATGGCTACCTCGTACTGGCCCGGATTGGGGACGTCGGTAGGCGGCGAGCTGACCCGGCCGGATCGGGGCACTCTCGGTACCCCGATCGGGGCAGGCTGACGAGCCCAACGTGTCGGTTAGGCCCCGCCGGTCGGGCGTCCTCGATGCCGCGCGATTTCGAGTGCCTTCTCGGGGCACGCCGACGTCGAGGTCCCCGATGGGCGGACCGTGATGAGGAGGACATCATGCCGATCAATGACGCTGGGTTCGACTGCGGCCGAGCGGCGCAGTTCTCCCACGACGACGTCGTGGGAGAACTGCTCGAACAGCACGCCCGCATCCGCGAGCTGTTCGCGGACGTGAAGTCGGCGACGGGCGAGCACAAGCGCCGGGCGTTCGACGAGCTGCGGGCTTTGCTCGCCGCGCACGAGACCGCCGAGGAGATGATCGTGCGGCCGGTTACGAAGAAGATCGACAGTCGGGTGGCCGAGGCGCGCAACCACGAGGAGGACGAGGCCACCCGCACGCTGCTGGCGCTGGAGAAGATGGATGTCGGTAGCGCCGAGTTCGATGCGAAGCTGGCGGACTTCGAACGGGCCGTTGTCGACCACGCCGAGCATGAGGAGTTCCCCCGGGTGCACGCAGCCTGCGACGCCAGGCAGCTGGAAAGCATGGGCCATCGGCCCCGGACGGCGGAGAAGTTCGCTCCCACCCATCCGCACCCGTCAGCCGCCGGTTCGACCGCCAAGCAGTGGACGGTAGGCCCAATCGCCTCGATCATCGACCATGTCCGGGACGCCGTGAAGTGACGCGGCGGGGTGCCGTGACCTGACGCCGTGCGGCTTGCGGGCGTTGCGGTGCCGCCGCGGCGGACGGTCGCGCGGCGTCCGGGACCATCCGCGGTTCGGCAGCCCCGGGCGTCAGCGTCGGCACGGCAACCCTTCTGGAACAGGACGCCTTCTGGAACAGGACGGATGGCCGGCTCTCCGGACGGTCGGCTCAGGCGTGGGTTCCGCCGTCGGCGAGGGAGAGCGCGGCGGTCAGCGGATGGGCCGCCGCGCTGAACGCCGCCATCTGGTCGACCGACCAGGGGCTCAGCGCCCAGGGCGCGGCGGCGGCTACCCGGCGGTAGTCGTCCCACTCGACCCAGCGCCACTCGACCACTTCGGCCGGGTCCGGATCCGGGTCCCCGAGCGCCCGCGCCACGTAGACCGGGCAGACCTCGTTCTCCACGAGACCGTCGGCGGCGGTGGCGCGGTAGGCGAAGTCCGGCAGCGCGCAGTGCAGGTCGGTCAGCTCCAGGCGGAGTTCCTGGCCCACCCGGCGCTCGACGGCCCGCGCCAGGTCCTCGCCTGGGCGGGGATGCCCACAGCAGCTGTTCGTCCATACTCCCGGCCAGGTCCGCTTGTCGAGCGCTCGGCGGGTGACGAGCAGCCGGCCGGCCGGGTCGAAAAGGTAGGACGAGAACGCCAGGTGCAGGGGGGTGTTGAGGCCGTGCACGGCGATCCGCGGCGCCGTCCCGCAGGGGCGGCGTTCGGCGTCGAGGAGCACGACCTCGTCGGCGGCGGGCGGGACCGGCGCGGTCTCACGCGACACCGTCTGTGATGACGCCGCGTCACGCGGCACCGTCACGACGTCGGAGTCGGATCCTTGCGGGCTCACTGGTGGGCCTCACTTTCCGGTCGAAGGTCCAGTTTCCACTCGAAGGTCCAGTCGCTGGTCCGGTCGGTGTGGGGTGGGCGCGGGTGGCTGTGGGGCGGGCGCCGGCGACGCTGTCGCCCAACGCGCACGTGTCGTTTTCCTCCACCGGGATCCAGTCGCCACATACCCATCCTCCCCTTCCTCCCCATCCTGCCCGCCGGCGCCGGTCGGCCACGTCCACGTCCGGGTAACCCCGGCCGTACCCCCGCCCCGGCATGGGCGATTGCTGGTTCCGATCAAGGTAACGATGAGAGTGTGGGCGTGGCGGAAGGACGATCACCTGCAGGTTTCCGCCGCCCGCCAGTGCCCGCCAGTGCCCGCCGTGCCAGCAGAGGATCGAGGATGACGGACATGGACCTGTCAGCCACCCTGAACAGCCTTGTCAGCAAGGGGGTGAGTGGTCGGGCCCCGACCCGGGACGAGGCCCTAGCCGTCCTGCGCAGTGACGACGACGAGCTCATGGATGTCATCGCCGCCGCCTACCGGCTCCGGTGGAGGTACTTTGGCAGGCGTGTCAAGCTGAACTTCCTGGTGAACCTCAAGAGCGGGCTCTGTCCGGAGGACTGTTCCTACTGCTCGCAGCGGCTCGGTTCGAACACGGGAATCCTGAAGTACACCTGGCTCAAGCCCGAGGAGGCCGCCGCGACGGCCGGTGCCGGCATCTCGGGCGGTGCCCGCCGGGTGTGCCTGGTCGCGAGCGGCCGCGGGCCGACGGACCGGGACGTCGACCGCGTGGCGGACACGGTCGGCGCGATCAAGACCGCACATCCGGGCGTGGAAGTGTGCGCGTGCCTCGGCCTGCTGTCCGACGGGCAGGCCGCACGGCTGCGGGCGGCCGGTGCGGACGCCTACAACCACAACCTGAACACAGCCGGTGAGAAGTACGCAGACGTCTGCACGACGCACACCTACAACGACCGGGTTGACACGGTGCAGGAAGCCAGGCATGCCGGCCTCTCACCCTGCTCGGGCATCATCGCCGGCATGGGGGAGAGCGACGAGGACCTCGTCAACGTCGTCTTCGCGCTGCGGGAGCTGGCCCCGGACTCCATCCCGGTCAACTTCCTCATGCCATTCGAGGGCACGCCCCTGGGCGCGGAGTGGAACCTCAACCCCCGGCAGTGCCTGCGCATTCTCGCCATGGTCCGGTTCGTCAACCCCACGGCCGAGGTGCGGCTCTCGGGCGGCCGGGAGATTCATCTCGGCTCGATGCAGCCCCTCGCCCTCTCGGTGGTGAACTCCATCTTCCTCGGTGACTACCTGACCAGTGAGGGCCAGGAGGGCCACCAGGACCTGAAGATGATCGCCGAGGCGGGATTCACGGTGGAAGGTCTCGACGCCGACACCGATACCGAGGCGGCTGTGGCCGCGGGCGCGGGCCCGGAGCGGGTCGCGCTGCGTCAGCGCGGTGCCGGCACCGCCCTGCCGCCCAACGCCTGATCCCGGCATCCACCGCCCGGCCGGCGGATGATCAAGTGGACGTTCGCCTGGCTGGGCTGGCCGGGCCCGGTATGCCCAGAACGAGCATGAGTGCCTGGGCCTCGGCGACCAGATCTGGTTCGAAAGAGCGGTCCCGCGTGGGGCAAGGCGCGATGCCCCCTGCCCTGCGCGCGTAAAATATTTCAGTACAGGGTATTGCTCGGTGCGCTCGGTGCGCAGAGTCCGAGGGAGGTGAGGGTATGGCCGAGAACGTCCATGATGTTGCCGCCTTCATCCTCGCGCGACTCGGGATGATGGCCACCTGGCGTTTGCAGAAGCTGGTCTACTACTCGCAGGCATGGCATCTCGCCAACCATCGCGTGAATCTCTTCGACGAAGAGGTTCAGGCCTGGTCGAACGGTCCGGTGGTATGGGCGCTCTTCGAGAAGCACCGCGGCTGCTTCTGCGTCAGCTCATGGCCAGCGGGGGATCCCCGTCGACTCGGGCCCCAGGCGACTCGGACCATCGAGTGGGTGCTGCAAAAGTACGGGTCTTTCAGTGGCGACGAACTGTTGCGGATGACGCAGGTGGAGGCGCCGTGGCGGCTGGCGCGTGCAGGGTTGCCGGAGGGGGAGTCGTCTAACGAGCCCATAGAGCCAACGATCATGGCGGACTACTACGCTTGGCTGAGGATATCAGTCGACAAAGCCGTCTCGGCTGCGGTCGGCAACGCGCGTCTGGAGGGCCACGAGTTCTCGCCTGATACGCAGGCTCGACTCCGGCAGGTAGCGTCAGGGACGTGCACAGCCGATGAGGCTGTCGCGGAAATGCTCGCCCGTCACAGGGGGCGCGGCCTCGACCAGTGAGCGACCCGTACTGCTGGCCGGGCACCGAGTGCCTGCGGAACCGGCTCGACATACATGATCCTGATGCGCTCGCCGACATCGAACAGCAGATCTCCGGCCTTCGCTACGCTGAGCTGGGGGATAG
>NZ_CDWTMO010000226.1:0-1450 GCF_977946435.1 Frankia sp. CgKIO3
GGCATTTGAGCACCCAGCGGCGCTCGGGATCGCGCAGCCCGATCAGCTGCAGATTGCGCCGGTTCCGCTGGTACGCGCCAGTCCAATCCTGGTCTGCGATCCACGCGGAGTAGGTCGGCAGGTGCCCGGTATATTCAAGAAGGCTCGAGAGCATTGATTGGCGGATCAACCGCCAACACTCCTCGACCGCATCGGCGATACGATTGTGAATGCCCAGATAGCCAGGATGTTGCGCGACGAAGCCGGCGATATCCTGCTGGGTCTGCCGGAAGACCGGGTTGGTCGGCCAGGTCGAGACCGGCGGCCGGGGCTGGGGAGCGTAGGTCAGCCACAGTTCGACGCCCTGGTTGGCCGGGTCGGCGGCGAGCAGCCGGTGCAGGGTGGTCGTGCCGGTGCGCGGCATGCCGACGATGAACACCGGTCGCTCGATCGGTACCTGGGCATGCTCGGGGTATTCGCGCCACCCGGCCTCACTGAAAAGGCGGGAAACCAGGATTCCGCACAGATTGTCGCGGACCATTCGGACGCCGTCCGCAGTCAGGGCGGTCTCCTGCTCGTAGGAGGCAAGGACGACCTCCAGCCCCTCGAGGTAGTCCGGCGGGCCGAAGTCGGAAAGCCCGGTGAGATCGGAGGCCTCGGCGTGTAGTTCCTCGATTATGCAGATCTTGTCCACTGAACAGGCTCCTGTAATTCATGGGGCAGCGTTATTGAACTGTCGCAAGGAGGGGCTCGTCTCGCCGCAAAGCTCGGTCGAGCCCGTTGGGTGGCTTCTCCGACGCAGGTCGCGCACATGGCGGGCCTACCGGCGGATGGAGTACGTCCAAGCCGTCCGAGGACGGTTCGGCGAAGGCAGCGGAGAACTCGCTGCGGCAGAGGTCGGGTCTAGGGTCGGGACGTCCGTCAACAGAATAGACCAACTGAGCGTGCGAGCGGCATGGCGATAAGCTCATCCAATCGAAGCCGATGCTCGTGACATCGATAAAGTGAGTGCCCGCCGCCCAGGGTATTGGGGCTCTTCGCGGTTCGCCGGACGGCGTATTTGGCCGCTGACCTTCTATGATGCCTGGTGGTGGCTGGTGTAGCCGTGGGTCGGGGTAGAAAACGAGGCCGCCGCCCGCGAGGCGCTGCCACCCGCGGCGCTGGCCGTCGGCCCGTTCCACGTCGTCCATCTGGCCAACAGGGCCGTCAGCGACGTCCGCCGCCGCGTCACCTACGCCCGCCCCACCCGGCCACTCCCAGTCACCACCAACCCAGCAGCAACCGTAATCGGCTAACTACAGATTCCGGCCAACGCGAGGAGTCAGTATTGTTATGAGAATGTCACGTAGGTCGTCAGGGAGAGGGCCGGCGGCGGTGTGGGCGCGGTCGGTCAGATCGTGGCCCTGCCGGTGGTCGGGAGAGCCAACCGCCAATGGAGTCGCCTATGAGGCGCTCTCACCTCGCCTACTTT
>NZ_CDWTMO010000226.1:1837-5508 GCF_977946435.1 Frankia sp. CgKIO3
GCGTCCTACAACGATCGGAACGCTGATGGCGTCGATGCCGCCCGAGCTGGGCAAGGGCCGGCGGCACGTGGTGCTGGTGATCTGCTGCTCGAGCCTGTTCATTGTCGCGCTGGACGCGACGATCCTCAACGTCGCCCTGCCGTCGATCAGGAACGACCTCCATGCCGCCGACTCCGGGCTGCAGTGGACGATTGACGCCTACGGCCTGGTGCTGGCAAGCCTGCTGCTCTTCTCCGGCTCGATGGGCGACCGGTTCGGGCGCAGGCGCGTGTTCCAGACCGGGCTGACGCTGTTCTCCTTCGGGTCGCTGCTATGTAGCCTAGCACCTGGGCTTGGCTGGTTGATCGCGTTCCGGATGATCCAGGCGGTCGGCGGGTCGATGCTCAACCCGGTCACGCTGGCGATCATCACCAACACCTTCACCGAGCCCCGGGAGCGGGCGCGCGCGATCGGCATGTGGGGCGGGGTGATCGGCCTGAGCATGGCACTGGGACCGGTTCTCGGCGGCCTGCTGGTCGACACGGTCGGCTGGCGGTCGATCTTCTGGATCAACGTGCCGATCGGCATCGTCGCGATGGTGCTCACCGGCCGGTACGTGCCCGAGTCGAGGGCGCCGCGGGCCCGGCGGTTCGACCCGGCGGGCCAGGCGCTCGTCGCCGTCACCCTCGGCACCCTCGCTTACGCAATCATCGAGGCGCCGGCCGCCGGCTGGGCGGCCCCCCGGACGATCGTCATGTTCATCGTCGCCGCCCTTGCCCTGACCGGGCTCGTCGTGTGCGAGACGCGGCGCCAGGACGCCCTGCTGGATGTGCGGTTCTTCCGCAGCGCTCCGTTTGCCGGTGCCACCGTCATCGCGCTCTGCGCCTTCGCGGCGTTAGGCGGCTTCCTCTTCCTGAACACGCTCTATCTGCAGGTCGTGCGCGGCTACTCGGCACTGCACGCCGGCCTGCTGACGCTACCGATGGCGGCCCTCGCGGCGGTGACGCCGCCGATTTCCGGCCGGCTCGTGGCCAGCCACGGGCCGCGGCCGTCGTTGATCACCGCTGGGATGGCGTTGCAGGCCAGCGGCGTCCTGCTATCCCTCCTGGGGACGCAGACCAGCCTGGCGCCGGTCATCTGCGCCTACGTACTCTTCGGCGTCGGGTTTGGGATGGTCAACGCACCGACCACGAATATCGCGGTGTCCGGGATGCCGGTCGCCCAAGCCGGCGTCGCGGCAGCGGTCTCCGGTACCAGCCGGCAGATCGGCATGGCGCTCGGCGTCGCGATCTTCGGCTCGGTAGCCGCGCATCACGTTGCGGGCCGTCCTGGCGTGACGACCATCGACCCGACCAGCGCGCCCGCCTGGTGGATCATGGTTAGCTGTGAGCTCGCCATCGCCGTGCTTGGCGTGCTCACCACCGGCCGGTGGGCGCGCGGCACGGCGGCCCGCACCGCGGTGCTCTTCACCCCCCAGCCAGCGCTGCCGGAGGCCGAGGCGGTCGCGAGTGTCTCCGGCGGAGCGGGGCCGCCCTGACCGAGCGCGGTCCCAGCGGGGGGACGCGCGCAGGTGCGCGCGGGCACGCGACCAGCAAAGGCCAAACCACAGGTCAATCGGCTCTGTTGCATGCGGCCAAGGCGGGACCTGCATGCTGGTACTTGGGCATGATCAGGTGATGGTTCGAGGTGCGGTCGCTCCGCCGCTGCCGGTGTCGGAGTTCGCGAGGTTCCGGTTCCCTCCCGGGGTGATCGTGCTGGCGGTCCGCCCGGAGATCGGTGTCGGCGCCTTGACTCGATGCGGCTGATCTTCTGCTGGCCTCGGTCATGGCGTCAGCGGTCTCTTCCTGAGCCTTGGCGTGCGACCGGTCAGGTCTGGGAAATCACCTGGTACCCCTCCGCACCGGCACACCGGACCGGCCTTCGGCTATGGATTCGGAATAAAATAACTTGTTCACTTCGGGGTCCTCGCGAGCCCGTGACCTGCGAAGACGCATATTGGCTTGCATTAATTACTTCATTACGAATTCTATGTGCTGGACGGCGAGATGGTGTTCGAGCTCGAAGGTGAGCCGGCGCGTGTCGTCCGGGCCGGCGATCCGTTCTGGGAGCCGGGTGGCGACGTCATCCACTACCAGGACGGCAACAACCGCGACGACATCCCCGTGCGCTTCACCGTCACCATGCTCTGCGAACCGGGCAAACCGATGCTTTCGCTCGTGGACGAGGAGGAGCTCGTCCGGCGTAAGAACCGCCGAGCCTCGCGCACAAACTGACCGTGAGCTCAGCTAGACCGCCCCGTCGTACCCACATACTCGGACATTTCACCTCCGCGAAACCGGAAGGCCAAGAAGATGAAGATCGCTGTCATCGGTGGGACCGGGCTCATCGGATCGAAGGTGGTCCGGATCCTGAACGCGAGCGGGCACGAGGCAGTGCCGCACTCGCCGTCCACCGGCGTGGACCTGCTGCGCGGGCAGGGCCTGCCCGAGGCGATGGAGGGGGCCGATGTCGTCGTCAACCTGACGAACTCGCCGACCTTCGACGACGCCTCGCCCGCGTTCTTCCAGACGACCATGGACAACCTGCTCACAGCCGCCAAGGCCGCCGGCGTCAGCCACGCCGTCATCCTCTCGATCGTGGGCGCCGACCAGGTGCCGGGCCTGGTCTACTATCGCGCCAAGGTGCTGCAGGAGAACATCCTCAAGGCCGGCCCCGTGCCGTACTCGATCGTCCGCGCCACGCAATTCTTCGAGTTCATCGACGCGGCGCTGTCTTGGACCACCGACGAGAACACCGTCCGCCTGCCCGCCACGCGCGTCCAACCCATCGCCGCGGTCGACGTCGCCCAGGCCGTGGCCGACGTCAGCGTGGGCACCCCGCTGCAGGGCACCCGCAACGTCGCCGGCCCCGAGGTCTTCGCGCTCGACGAACTGGGCAAGATCACCCTCGCCGCCCACGGTGACCATCGCACCGTCGTCACCGACAACAGCGCCGGCATATTCGCCGCCGCCTCGGGCGGCGCCCTCATCGCCAAGGACGGCGCCGCCATCGCCAGGACCACCTACCGGGGGTGGCTCGCGCGCTGACTCGGCCAGGGTCCGCGCGACATCCGTCGCGCGGACCCCGTCGGGAATCCTCGTAGATTCAATGATGTGCCCGATCTCGACGGCGTCCTGGCGGCGGTGGGCCCGCGGCTACGCGCGCTGCGCCACCGGCACGGGGTGACGCTGCCACAGCTGTCCCAGGCCACCGGGATCTCGGTCAGCACCTTGTCCCGCCTGGAGTCCGGCCAGCGCCGGCTCACCCTGGAACTGCTGCTGCCGCTGGCACGCCCCCACCAGGTGCCGCTGGACGAGCTGGTCGGCACGCCAACCGCCGACCCGCGCATCCACCCCCGCCCGATCGAACGCAACGGCATGACGCTCATCCCGCTCACCCGCCGACCCGGCGAGCTGCAGGCCTACAAAATGACCATCCCGGCGCACTGGCCCGCCCGCGAACCGCAACGGCAGGCCCACGAGGGCTACGAATGGTTCTACGTCCTGTCCGGACGGCTGCGCCTGCAGCTCGGCGAGCACGACATCGTTCCCACCCCCGGCGAGGTCGCGGAGTTCGACACCCACGTCCCCCACGCCTTCAGCAACCCCACCCCGCGGCCCGCCGAAGCCCTCAGCCTGTTCGGCCCCCAGGGC
>NZ_CDWTMO010000227.1:0-5087 GCF_977946435.1 Frankia sp. CgKIO3
CCCCGTCCCGCCCGGGACGTTACCCACCATGCGCTCGCTCGCGTTCCCGGGGGACTACTTCCTGGAGCTGTGAGGATGGGGGGATGCGATCGGTTTCCCACGTCTACCCGGGCGATCTCACGTTCCGCCGTGCGACCAAGGCCGACGTCGCGGCGATCGTCGAGCTCGTCGAGTCCGCGTACCGGGGGGAGCCCAGTCGCGCGGGGTGGACCACCGAAGCCGACCTGCTCGCCGGGCGGCGCACCGACGCCGCCGCGGTCGGCGCGGCATTGGCGGCGCCGGACAGCGTGGTCCTGCTCGCGCAGGACCCGGACGGAACCCTCCTCGGCTGCTGCCACGTGGAACGACGGGTCGAGCCACCGGCCCGGTCGGAGCACGCGGTGACCGCGGTGACCGCGGTGGCCCGGTCGGGGCATACCACCCGTGGGCAGGCTGACGCGGAGCGGTGTGGCCCGGATGCATCACCGTCGACCGGGTCCTACTTCGGCATGTTCGCGGTAAGCCCGACCCGCCAGGGCAACGGGCTCGGCGACACGCTGCTGCGGCTCGCCGAACGGCACGCCGTGACGGCCTGGTCCGCGGCCTGGATGGGCCTGCTGGTCATCGCCCAACGGGCCGAACTGATCGCCTGGTATCAGCGGCGCGGATACGTCTTGACCACCAGAACGAGCCCGTTCCCCTACGACGACGAACGGTTCGGCCTGCCGCTGCGACCGGATCTCTACTTCGCCGTCCTCCGCAAGAGGTTCGGCGACCGTCCGGGGTTCAGCGACCGCTGAGCGTGCCGGACCGTCCGTGCCGGACCGTCAGCGCGTCTCCGGCGAGGTCGACGACCACCGCGGAACCGTCGTCGACCTCGCCGGCGATCATCTCCCGCCCGATCCGGGTCTCCACCTCGCGTTGCAGGTAGCGGCGCAGCGGGCGGGCGCCGTGGACTGGGTTGTAGCCCTGACGGGCGATGAACATCCTGGCCGGCTCGGTGATGTTCAGGGTGATGCGCCGATCCGCCAAGCGGGCCCGCAGGTCGTCCACCAGCAGGTCGACGACCCGCTCGATCTCGGGCAGGGTCAGCGGGGAGAACAGCACGACTTCGTCGACCTGGTGAAGGAACTCGGGCCGGAAGGCCCGGCGCAGGTCGGCCGTGATCCGAGCGCGGACCTCGGGTCCGGCCGTCCCGTCAGCGTCCGGACCGCCCGTGAGCCGTTCGGACCCCACGCCGGAGGCCAGGATGACGACGGTGTCGCGGAAGTCGACGGTGCGTCCCCGGGCGTCGGTGAGCCGACCGTCGCCCAGGACCTGCAGCAGGACGTTGAGGACGTCGGCGTGTGCCTTCTCGATCTCGTCGAACAGCACCACCGCGTAGGGCTTGCGTCGTACCGCCTCGGTGAGCTGCCCGCCCTCGACGGGCCCGGTCTGGCCGGGTGGGGCGCCCAGTAGCCGGCCGACGCTGTGCCGCTCCTGGTACTCGCCCAGGTCGATGCGGATCAGACTGTCCTCGGAGTCGAACAGGGCCGTCGCCAGGGCCCGGGCCAGCTCGGTTTTCCCGACCCCCATCGGCCCGAGGAAGAGGAATGACCCGATCGGGCGGCGCGGGTTCCCGATGCCCGCGCGGGCCCGGAGCACCGTGTCGGCGACGAGCCGCACCGCCTCGTCCTGTCCGACGACCCGGGCGCGCAGGACCTGGTCGAGGCGTCGCAGCTTCTCCCGTTCCCCCTCGAGGAGCCGGGCCACCGGGATCCCCGTCCAGCGGGAGACCAGATCGGCGATCTCGTCGGCGGTCACAATCTCGCGCAGCAACCGGTGGCCGCCCCGCCGGGGGGTGAGCCGTTCGGACTCGTCGGCGAGCCGCCGGTCCAGTTCGGGCAGGCGGGTGTGGCGCAGTTCCGCCGCGGTCGCCAGGTCGTGTGCCCGTTCGGCCTCCTCGGCCCGCCGCCGGGCCTGTTCGATCTCCTCCCGCAGCCCCCGGACTCGCCGAATGGCCTGGCGTTCGGCCTCCCACCGCGCGCGCATCGCGTTCGCCGCGGCCCGCACGTCGGCGAGCTCCCCACGGAGCTGGTCCAGCCGGGCGATGCTCGCCGGATCGGATTCCTGCGCGAGCGCGGCCTCCTCGATCTCCAGTCGGACCACCCTGCGGGTGATCTTGTCGAGGGCGGTCGGCATCGAGTCGATGTCGGTGCGCAGCATGGCGCCCGCCTCGTCGACGAGGTCGATCGCCTTGTCCGGCAGGAAACGGTCGCTGATGTACCGATGGGACAGCATCGCCGCCGAGACCAGTGCCGCGTCGGCGATCCGAACCCCGTGGAAGATTTCCAGCCGTCCTCGCAGCCCGCGCAGGATAGAGATGGTGTCCGTCGCTGATGGTTCATCGATTATGACTGTCTGGAACCGGCGTGCGAACGCGGGGTCGGACTCGATCTGCCGGCGGTACTCCTCGAGTGTCGTCGTCCCGATCAGGTGCAGGTCGCCGCGGATCAGTAGCGGCTTGAGCACGTTGCCGGCATCCGTCGTCCCCTCGGCGGCACCCGCCCCCAGGACGGCGTGCAGTTCGTCGACGAACAGCAGGATCCGCCCCTCGGACGCCGTGACCTGGGCCATAACCGCCTTGAGTCGTTCCTCGAACGCACCGCGGTGCGCCGTCCCGGCCGCCAGCGCGCCCAGGTCGAGCTGGAACACCCTCCTGTTCCGCAGGCTGTCCGGAACGTCCCTGCGGAAGATCCGGTCGGCGAGGCCCTCGACGATCGCGGTCTTGCCGACTCCGGGGTCGCCGAGCAGCACGGGATTGTTCTTCGTCCGGCGGGACAGGATCTGGATCACTCGGCGGATCTCGGCGTCCCGCCCGATCAGGGGGTCGAGGCGGCCGTTGCGGGCGTCGGTGACGAGGTCGCGTCCGTACTTTTCCAGCGCGTCGTCCGTGGCCGTCGGCGAGGCGGAGATGATGCGCCGGTCTCCGCGCACCCGGGTCAGCGCGATGAGCAGGCGTTCCCGGGTCAGACCCTGCTCGTGCAGAATCCGGCCGGCCGGTGTCGTGGGTCCCTCCTCGAGCAGGGCCAGCAGCAGGTGCTCGACCGAGATGTACTCGTCGCCCAGGCGGTGTGTCTCCCGTTCGGCGGCGTCGAGGGCCCTGGACAGACGCTGCGTCATGTACACCTCGCCCGGTCGGACCCCCGGTCGGACCCCCGGCCCGGACACCCGCGGTCTGCGCTCCAGCTCCGCCTCCACCGCACCGGTGAGGGCGGGTGGGGTACCACCCGATGCGATCATGAGGCGCGGGACCAGTCCGTCCGGCTGCTCGACGAGCGCGGCGAGCAGATGTTCCCCGTCGACCTCGGTGTGGCCGAACCGCATCGCCCTGGTCTGGGCCGCCTTCAACGCGTCCTGGGAGCTCTCGGTCAGCTTGGTCGACTTCATCGGTACTCCTCGCCGGGGCCGGCACGGCCGGGGCCGTCGCGATGGCCGCGGATGCGCTGTTCGAGTTCGTCGATGCGGTCGCGCAGGTCCAGCACGACGCCGGTGGCCGCATAGGTAATGCCGAGGTCGTGGCGCAGCCGTTCGATGCGCACCGCCTGCCCGACCGCGCAGACCGGCAGCCACCACTGCCCCGCCTGGCCGACGCGCACGTCGAGCAGGCCGAGGGCGACCAACCGGCGGACGATGTCCGGGCCCAGCCGGGTGCGCAGGCAGAAGGAGTCCAGCCCGAGAAGATCCAGACCGGGTTCGACGCCGCCCAGGTGGGTGATCCCGGTGACCGGGACGGTCGGGACGGTCGGGTCGGGATCGCTTCCGGCTGCCCTTCCCACGATTACCTCCTGCTTATGGGCCGATCCGGTGGTCCCCCGCCCACCTGGGGATGTGGAGGGCCGGTCCGGAGGAGCACACCGCCCGTGCGGCGGAGACCGGGCCTGGGCGCGGGTACGGTCGAGCCGGATCATCTCCGGGTAGCGGTCCGATTACCCATGTGACCGTAGGTCGAACCCGATGGCGTTCGCAACTAGAGGTGACGACTCCACGACGGATAGGTGTGGTTTCCGGGGATGGCCGCGCCCGCCATGCGCCCACGGGCACGACGTCCGATTTCCGCCAGCATGCGAGACGGGACTCGTCGAGAGTAGGTGGAGTGATGACGGACCAGAGCCGCTACGAGGCGCTGCGCAGCCGGGACACGCGCTTCGATGGCGCGTTCTTCTTCGCCGTCACCACCACCGGCATCTACTGCCGCCCGAGTTGTCCAGCCGTCACGCCGAAGCGGGAGAACGTCCGGTTCTTTCCGACAGCCGCGGCGGCGCAGGGCTCGGGCTTCCGGGCGTGCCGGCGGTGCCGTCCCGACGCGGTGCCCGGCTCGGCCGAATGGAACGTTCGCGCCGACGTGGTCGGCCGTGCGATGCGGCTGATCGGCGACGGCGTGGTCGACCGGGAGGGTGTCTCGGGGCTCGCGGCGCGCCTGGGCTACAGCGTGCGGCAGCTTCAACGGCAGATGAACGCGGAAGTGGGCGCGGCACCACTCGCGCTGGCCCGTGCACAGCGGGCGCAGACCGCGCGGGTACTGCTCCAGACCACCGACCTGGCGGCGACGGGCATCGCCTTCGCGGCCGGGTTCGCGAGCGTCCGGCAGTTCAACGACACCATCAGGATGATCTATGCCGCCACGCCGAGCGAACTGCGGGGCGGGCGCCCGGCGCGTCCGGTGACTCCGGCCCGGTCCGCCGTACCGGGTCACAACCGGGATGCGGCTGGGCTGGTGCTTCGGCTCGGTTATCGGGAGCCGTACGCGGTCGACGAACTCGTCGACTACCTTCAGCGACGCGCGATCCACGGCGTCGAGGAGGTCGTCGGCCGGCCCGGTGAGCGAACGTACCGGCGAACCCTGCGGCTGCCGAGAGGAAGCGGCGTTGCGGAGGTCGACGAACGGGCGGGTAACGGAGGGTGGCTGGAGTGCCGTCTGTTGCTGACCGACCTACGCGATCTGACCACCGCGGCGCAGCGGGTTCGGTGCCTATTCGACCTGGACGCCGACCCGCGCGCCGTGGTGGAACGACTGTCGGCGGATCCGGCGCTGGCTGTGCTGGTCGCGCGCAAGCCGGGCCTCGTTT
>NZ_CDWTMO010000228.1:0-5071 GCF_977946435.1 Frankia sp. CgKIO3
AATCCAAAGAGCTCGCCGAGTCGGATGATTTGTAGGGGTGTGTAGTCCTCGGTCTCGTACCCTTCGCATTCGCAGGAGATCCAGTATGGATTTCCCGCCGCTTGGGCCCAGGCCCTCCGGTCGAAAGGAACGTACTGCTCGAAGTCGCCGCTCCTCGACAGCCACAGGTGTGAGCTGACCCGGCTGGCGGTGTTGTCGAACCAGCCGAACAGGGAGCCGCCGCCCACCTGGACATGTGGGATGAGGCCCCGGGTGGGTTGGATCATCGCTCCGGCCGTGTTCCGTACCGGACGGAAGCGGGCCGGCGGGTACAAGGTCGGTGCCATCGCTACCGGCTCTCCTTCCCACGCATGCCGCCGCGACAGATCCTCGTCTGGGAAATCACGATTCCGGGCCGCTTCCTGTTCATGGGGTCATCAGGTCGGTTGACCGCTACAGTCATAGTTTCCAGCCGGAGTACCGGCATGGCCATAGTGCCGGGTTGCTACGGAGGGGTCCGCATCGGGGCGGTATGCCCGGGCGTATGGCGGGTGGAAACCCTCCCGCCGGATCCGTGACAGAACGTTGCGGCGGGCCCGCCCCGGTCCGGCGGTGCGCCCCCGGGCACGGACAGTCGCCGCCGCAGTCGCCACCCCTTCGACGCCTCGTCAACTCTCGGTATCGAAGGGCATACTGACTGTTTTTTTGTGGATGTTCGCAGGAACCGCGGACCGGGTGGCGGAGCCCGTGTTTCGATGCCGCCTATATCATTCTACCGCATGATCGACCCGCAGCCGGGCTCGAGAAGGAGGCATTCAATGCGGTACGCCGTATCTTTCCCGCGACGAGTCGGACGGCCGTTATCCTCCGGAGCGCCGGGAGCGCCGGGAGCACCGGGAGCACCGGGAGCACCGGGAGCGGCGGCGTCCGGAGGAAGTCGTCCCGCGCGGCGCGGCTCCCGGCGGGCGGGCCGGCGCGGCGGC
This sequence comes from Frankia sp. CgKIO3, assembly GCF_977946435.1. Classification (NCBI taxonomy): domain Bacteria; kingdom Bacillati; phylum Actinomycetota; class Actinomycetes; order Frankiales; family Frankiaceae; genus Frankia; species Frankia sp. CgKIO3. The sequence goes on from NZ_CDWTMO010000228.1 coordinate 963, forward strand.
GCGACCCGGACCACTCGGACCACTCGGACCACCCTGGCCACTCTGACCACCGCCGGGGCGACCCTCGTGGTGAGCGGCATCCTGGCTCTGGTGAACGCGGGCGCCGCGCAGGCCGGTGGAGCGACCTGGGCGAACTGCCCGGGCGGGCAGGCGACGGAGGTTGGTGTGCCGGCGGCGGCCGGAGAGCCGAACAGACCCGCGACGTATCTCGACGCCGGTTTCTACGTCCATGTCGCCTCGTTGTGGCCGCCGGCCACGGCATCGCTGTGCCGGACCGGTCCAGGCCGGGGTGAGGAGGCCGGCGAGCCGATCTTCAGGTTCGGGCACCTGGGCTGCCCCGGCGGCGACGCGACCTTCGGCGTGCGCAGGCCCGCGGTGCTGGGCCGGGCGAGCGCCGACGTCCCGTCGGCGACCTGGGGAACCTACCTGCCGGCCGGCTGGTACAGCCTGGACGATCTGAGTGACCCATCGTGGACGTCGGTTTGCTGGTCGTCCAGGAGACGCTGACCGATCCCGGCCGGCGAAGCGCCGATTCCGGGCGAAGCGCCGATTCCGGTCAACCGGATTGACCGGAATCGGCGCGGGAGGGCTGGACGATCAGTAGCGGTAGTGGTCTGCCTTGTACGGACCCTGGACGGGCACGCCGATGTAGTCCGCCTGCTGCTTGGTCAGCTGGGTGAGCTTCACGCCCAGCGCGTCGAGGTGCAGCCGGGCGACCTTCTCGTCGAGGTGCTTGGGTAGCACGTACACCCCGAGGGGGTAGTTTTCGGTCTTCGTGAACAGCTCGATCTGCGCGATCACCTGGTTGGTGAAGCTGTTCGACATCACGAAGCTCGGATGCCCGGTAGCGCAACCGAGGTTCATCAGCCGGCCCTCGGCCAGCACGATGATCGAGTAGCCGTCCGGGAACACCCACTCGTCGACCTGCGGCTTGATGTTGATCTTCTCGATGCCGGGGGTCCTGGCCAGGCCGGCCATGTCGATCTCGTTGTCGAAGTGCCCGATGTTCGACACGATCGCCTGGTGCTTCATCGCCGCCATGTGCTCGGCGTGGATGATGTTGAAGTTGCCGGTCGTGGTGACGAAGATGTCCGCCGTCGCGACGACGTCCTCCAGGGTGGTGACCTGGAAACCATCCATCGCGGCCTGCAGGGCGCAGATCGGGTCGATCTCGGTGACGATCACCCGGGCTCCCTGGCCGCGCAGCGCGTCCGCGCAGCCCTTGCCGACGTCACCGTAGCCGCACACCACGGCGACCTTGCCGCCGATGAGCACGTCGGTGGCGCGGTTGAGACCGTCGATGACGGAGTGGCGGCAGCCGTACTTGTTGTCGAACTTCGACTTCGTCACCGAGTCGTTGACGTTGATCGCCGGGAATGCCAGCGTTCCGGCCTTCGCCATCTCATAGAGACGGTGCACGCCGGTCGTGGTCTCCTCGGTGACGCCCTTGATGTTCTTCGCGGTCTCGGTCCACCGGCCCGGCTTCTCCGCGATGGTGCGGCGCAGGGTCTCCAGGACGATCGCGTACTCCTCGCCGTCCGCGGTGTCCGTCGCGGGGACCGCGCCGGCCGCCTCGAACTGGGCGCCCTTGTGGACGAGTAGGGTCGCGTCGCCGCCGTCGTCGAGGATCATGTTCGGGGTGCCGCCGCCCGGCCAGGCCAGCGCCTGGTCCGTGCACCACCAGTACTCCTCGAGGGTCTCGCCCTTCCAGGCGAAAACCGGCACGCCCCGCGGGTCGTCCTTGCTGCCGTTCGGCCCGACGACGACGGCGGCGGCCGCGTGGTCCTGGGTGGAGAAGATGTTGCAGGAGACCCAACGGACGTCGGCGCCGAGCGCTACCAAGGTCTCGATCAGCACCGCGGTCTGAATTGTCATGTGCAGGGAGCCCATAATGCGGGCGCCCCTGAGGGGCTGGCTGGCCGCGTATTCCGCCCGGGTGGCCATGAGGCCGGGCATCTCGTGCTCGGCAAGCCGGATCTCCTTGCGGCCGAACTCGGCCAGTGCGAGATCCGCGACCTTGAACTCGAAACTCATGCCCTCTCCTTCGACGCTCGGGCGGCTGCCGAGCCTATACGGCGGATGTCTCGTCCTGGTTTCCACCCGCCATCGGCCGTGGCCGTGATGCGCCGGCCTTGGAACGGGTTTCTTGAGCGTCCCACATGTCGCCGCGTTGACGAAGACCCGGTCCGGTCCTGTCGCCGACCGCCGGACCCGGGTCGGCCTGGCGTGGCTGGTGCACCCAGCCGCGCTCGTCCGCCCAGATCAACAGGGGTGGGAGGACGACCAGCGCGGACAGCAGGGCGACGGCGACGTTGAGGGCGACCAGCAGACCGAAGTCGCGCAGCAGCGGCAGGGAGCTGAAGGCCAGGACGGCGACCCCGATCACGGCGGCGAGCGCGGAGACCACGAAGGCGCGTCCGGTGCGGGCCGCGGTCTGGTCGACGGCCTCCTTCGGCGTCAGGCCGCGTCGACGCTCCGCCAGGTGGCGAAGCACGAGCAGGGTGGTGAACTCGCTGCCCAGCGCGATGACGCGCGGGACGCCGACCGCGGTGAGCGGGCTGAGGTCGACGCCGGCCAGCCAGGCGATCATGGAGCTGAGCCCGACCGCGATCAGCACCGGCACCAGCGACAGGACCGCCCGGACGATGCTGCGGTGCCAGACCAGCAGCATCAGCAGGACGCCGACCAGCGCGAAGTAGGTCAGCTGGGTCCGGTTCTTCGTGAAGTTCTCCAGCAGCCCGGTGCCGACCACGGCGAGGCCCGACGGGGTGGCGCGTACCCCTTGCGGCGGATGGACCGTGTCCCGGATGTCGTCGACGATCGCGGCCCGCCGTTCCAACGAGCCCGATCCGGTGCGGAAGACGAGGTTGAGCGCGTTGTGGGCCAGGTTCACCGTGGCGCGCTGGATGTCAGGCGGCGCCGCGGCGTAGCCGAGCCGGATGTCCTGACCCGTCGGCAGGACAACCGTCGTGTTCGGCACCTCCATCATGAAGCTGATGGTCGTGACGAGGCTCGACGCGGTCAGCAGGTCGGCCGGGTCCTTCGCGAGCCGGGTGTTCGCGAACTCGGCGAGGAAGGAGACGGTGGCGTCGTCGAAGACGTTCGGCGACTGGACGTAAATGCCCAGCTCACTGGCGGATCCGGTGCTCGCGCGCAGCGTGTTGATGTTCTTGATGACCTGACTCTGCTGGTCGACCCATTTCTCCGGATCGGTCTGGATCTTCAGCGTGCCGTCGGTGACGATCCCGACGGCGAAGACCGCGACGGACACGACGGCGAGCGGGACCGCGGTGATCCGTGGCAGGGATCCCAGGGTGATCACCATCCGACCCAGCGGGCCGTGGGTGTAGTCCTTCGGGGGGTCGGCCGGCGACGTTCCCGCAGGCCCAACGAGGCGGTGAGAAGCAGGATCGTGGCGATGACGATCACCGGCAGGCCCAGGGCGAGCAGCGTGCCGAAGTCCCGGATCATCGGGACGTCGCTGAACTCCAGCGCGAGGAAGGACAGCACCGCGGCGACGGTGGCGGCGCTCAGCGCGGGCAGCAGCCCGGCCAGGGCCGCGATGACGGGATGGCCGGCCCGGGCCAGCTGGGCCTCCTCCTCCACCCGGCTGTGGAGCTGGACGGCGAAGTCGATGCCGACGCCGAGCAGCACCGGCAGACCGGAGATGGTCACCACCGACAGTGGGATGCCCGCGTAGCCGGCGAGGCCGAACGCCCAGATGAGGCCGACGGCGACGATGCCGAGTGGGAGCAGCCGCCAGCGCACCGCGAAGGCGACGAGCAGCAGGCCGGCCATCAGCGCCAGGGAGATGCCCCCGAGGGTGGCGAACCCGCCGCGCAGGTAGTCGTTGAGGTCGCGGAGCAGCGCGGGCGCCCCGGTCGACGTTGTCGTCGCATTATCGAATATGCGTTCGGATACGGCCTTCTCGACCAGGGTCGCGGCCTGGCCCTCGGTCGTGAGGGAGGCGTTGCTCCGCAGTCGGGTGACCATCTGGCTGGTGGATTCGGTCGGGAAGAATGGCTTGATCGACTTGCGGATGGCACCCGTGTTGTCGCGGAGCAGGAAGGAGACCCATGCCGGGTTGTCGTAGACCCGCTCGGCCACCG
>NZ_CDWTMO010000229.1:0-5050 GCF_977946435.1 Frankia sp. CgKIO3
GTGCCAGGTTCCGTTGCCGATAAGGGACAGCCCGACCGCGAGCAGCGCGTTCCACCGGGCGAACCGGCGGGCTCGCGCTGAGCGGGTGTTACTGGCGAGCCATACGCGGGTGGCCGTAGCCGCGAAAGCATCGACAGTTAGTGGCAACAGCGGCGCGAGCCACGCCGGCCACCCGGTTACCGCAGCCAGGCTCCGGAGTCCCGAGAACGAGCTGACGGCGGCGGACACGGCCGTGACCGCCATGCCCGCGGCTACCCACCAGTCCCGGCGCCGTGGTCCGCCCGCCGCCGGTTCCAGTTCCGCGCTCATGGCGACCCGTCCGGCGTGAGCAGGCCCGCCACCAGAGACTCGGCGGCCTGACCATGCAGCGCGACGCTGACCAGCTCGTCACCCGGCGCCGGCAGGCGCCGGATCTCCCGTCGCACACCTTCGGCTCACGCTTCGTTCGGCACGGTGACCAGTACTCGGGGCATGAGGTCCGCCGGTCCAAGCTGCCCGCGGTTGAGAAAGTCCAGGTACGCCCGGAGCTTCCTGCCGACCGTCGGCAGGCTTTCCGTGGCCCGGTCGACCTCGACCCACAGATGGTCGATGAAGTCAGCCGACGCCAGCGCCACGTAGGCGTCTGGCTTCAGCCAGCTGCCCAACCCGTCCGGCCACCACGAGGCCGGTTCGGCGTCGAACGCCTCCACGACGAGGCCCGGTGTCCGTCGCTCGGCTTCCCGCAACGCCACGTACAACTCGCTGACTGCGAGGGTGTGTGCCACGAACCGCTCGGTCACGGTGCCGGGCCGCCGCACCCGCGCGGGTTGCTCGTGCCTGGCCGCGTCGAGCTGCATGAGCCGCTGGCCGGCGGAGCCGAGCGCGAAGACCAGCCCGGCAGATCCCGCCCGCACCCCGCCGATGCGCCGCTCCAAGGTCGTCAGCACCCGCCACTTGACGAGCCGGGCCAGCACCAGGCGCCGCACTCACCCCCGCGCCGAGGGCGCGATGTTGGCGAAGTGCAGCCGCTCGATCTGCGCACCGGTCGTCAACCTCAGCCGCTCCACGTCCGCCACGATCTGCCGGTCCCGCTCGGCCATCCGTTCCTGCACCCGCTCGACATGAGCCGAGCGGACACGCTTTGTGGGGTGGGCGGCCGGGGTCATAGTGAACACTCCGAATGAGGGGAAGCATTCGGCGACGTTAGCTGCCTCCACGGGGCCGCTACCAGGGAAGACAGCCCGGCGGCACTCAACGCGACCGGAGCGCCGAACGGAGCAGCGACCGGAGCGCGGTAGCGGCGGCCAGTGACCACGGTCCGCGCGTTCATGACGTCCCTCCGCGCCGTTGCCGGCCCATGCGTCCGCCTGCCCCGCTCGGATCGGCAACCGTGATACGCGCCGTCAGGGCCGCTTCGACATCGGCACGGGCCATGCCGTATCGAGTCCGGCTGGCCGTGGCCAGGGCCACCGGGTCGCGCACGGCGTCCGGTAACGGAGCGGTTATGCCGGTCACCACGCCGAGGGTCTGGCCGCCGACAGCCGGACGCATGGCGATCTCGTAGGCGTCCAGTCCCAGCAGCTCCTCGGCGGTCAGGGGCGCGAACGGCCGGGCCAGCACCCGGGCGTCCTCGTAGGCGTTCAGCTGGAAGGCGATCTGTGTGCGGGCTGTGCCAAGCACCGCGGTCTTCACGGCCTCGGGCAGCTGCCCGAGGTACTGGTGGGCCAGGATGAGGCCGACCTTGTACTTCCGGGCCTGGGCCAACATGTCGCCTATGTCCAGCGGCAACCGCAGCACGTCCTGAACTTCATCGAGGTAGACGAAGGCCGGGCGTCGCCGTTCGGCCGGCACCGCGACCTGGCCAAGGATCTTCTGCCACAGCACCGCCACCACCAGCGCGCCGGCAAGCTGCGCCGTGTCGGCGCCGAGCGCACCCTTGGCCAGGTCGACCAGCACCGCCTTGCCCTTGAAGACCTCGCCGAGCTCGAAGCCGTCGCTCTGCCCGAGTGCCAGCCGCAGCGCCGTGCGGGTGCTGAAGGAGCGCAGCTTATTGAGCGACGGCCCGATAATCTGCAACCGCTCGGCGTCGGAACGCTGGTCGTACTCGCCCCAGAACGACCGCACCGAAGCCGGTACGGACGGCTGGGCGAGCACGAACCGCCGGAACGCCTGATTGGTCAGCAGTTCCGGCACCTCGGCCAGCGTGAACGCCGAACTGTCCGGCGCCCTGGTGTGGGTGAGGGTCAGCAGGCAGGCCCGCAGGACGTCGCTCGTCCTCGGCCCCCAGGAACCGGACCAGAGGCTGGCCATGGTGTGGACGATGTTGTCCACGGCCAGCTCCCGGCTGTGCTCGCCGCCCTGGTGCCGCAACAAATTGATCCCCACCGGCCGGTCGGTGGCGGCCAGGTCGAGGACGACGACGTCCCCGGCGTACTCCTCCGGTACGCGGGCGAGGACGTCGCTTACAAGATCACCGTTGGGGTCCACGACCACCACGCCCCGCCGCGCGGCGATGTCCTGCAAGATCTGGTTGCCGAGCAACGTCGACTTGCCGGTGCCGGTCGGCCCGACAACCCACTCGTGCCGCAACCGGTCCTCGGTCAGCAACGCGAGCGGCCGCTGCATACCCGAGTAGTTGCTGGTCGCCACGACCGAGGTGCCCCGGCCGCCGCTCGGCATGCCCGGCGCCGGCGGCAACTGCCGCGCCGAACCCAGGGCCAACCCAGGCAGCGCCAGGTCGCCGACCGGGAGACCGAGCAGACCCACGGCCTCGGCGGCGTTCATGACCACCGGCCAGCCGAACAGCGGCAACGAGATGTCGCTGAGCCGCCGGCCCGCCGTCACCGATGGAGTCGCCAAGCGGCGCACCGACACGCCGGGCGCCTCCAACGTCCGCAGGGCCGACAGAACCCGGCCGAGCATCGCGCCGCGCCGGTCAGCTCGGACGGTAACAGTTCCGACACGGCAGACGCCGCGCAGCAGGGGCAGCGCCTGCTTGGTTCGGGCCGCTCGTTCGTTCTTGGCGTTGGTCCGCTCCACGGCCGAGCGCATGAAGGCCGGCGCGAACGGCGGGACCGACGGCGCGACAACCCGAGACGCCTCCGCGCCCCCGATGACCGACTGAAGGTAGACGGCTTCGTCCCCGTGCAGCGGTTGCAGCGAAGCCAGGACGGCGGCATTGGTCAGCGCCGCGCGCTCGGTGGCCAACGGTTGGACATCGTTACTCAGGCCGATCTCGGCGGCCGTTCCGAACACCGGGCGGTTACGCAGGTGCTCCGGTGCCTCCTCAAGGCGAGCGCCGGGCAGGGCCGCCCGCAACCCGGCCAAGATCGTGCCCCGGTACTTCCGGGGCACGATCACGTAGTGGCTGATACCGCGTTTGGTCGCTACAACCTCGACGACCACCGGCGGGAAGGGCAGGAGCGACCGAGCAGGCGAACGGGTGCTGGCCGCCACCGTCGAAAGCCAGTCGGCGACCGTCGCCGGCTCCAGGCCGCGCGGCAGGCGCAGTCGGTACGCCTCCAGGGAGCTGCGCCAGGACTGGGCGTCGGCATAACGGATGACGACGATGACGACCAGGCCCAGGACGGCATCGGCAAGGAACGGCAGGTAGGTGGCAATGCCGTTCATCGGGCGGTTCCCTTCGGTGATGTCGTCCGCCGCCTACCGGGGCGCGTTGGGCCTGTCGACCGGCTGCGAGGGCGGCTTGGTGGGGACGTAACAGCCCGTCGGCGTATGGGTCGCCGGGCCTTTACGACGTGCGTGGCTTCGCTGAAACCGGTGGATGTTGAAGTGCCTGAAGCCATGGCCACCGCGGCCCGACCGAGGTGGTAGGCCAGCGCCACGGGCACGGCATTGCCGATCTGCCGGTACTGGGCCGACACGGGGCCCTCGAACTGCCAGGTGTCCGGGAATGTCTGAATGCGGGCGTACTCCCGCACGTTGAGCGGCCGGGTCTCGGAGGGGTGGCAGCGTCCTGTGAGTTTTGTGGCGGTTGGTTCGCACAGCAGGGTCGGGCTCGGTTGGTCCCACGCCAACCGCTTGGCCGCGCCGCTACAGCTGCCGCCCCCGTACGGACCATTGGGCAGGAACTCCCGCAAGACGTGCTCGGGCAGGTCGCGCCAGTTGCCGCCTTCCGGCACGTGGCTAATGATCCACGCCATGCGTGCCGAGTAGCGCGCTCCTGGCCCCGCCAGACCGTCACCGATTACTTGTCGCACGGTCGGCGCGGGTCCGTCGAGTTCGGCCGGGAACAGGATTTGCCCACCGGTGCCACGGCGCAGGGCGACGAGAATCAGGCGCTCGCGTTTCTGGGGTACGCCAAAGTTGTGCGCCCCGAGAATCCGCCAAGCCACTCGGTAGCCGGCTTCCTCCAGCACGGCCACCATGGCGTCTAGTGTTCTGCCGCCGTCATGGCTGCGGAGCCCCTTTACATTCTCGGCGACAGCTACCTTCGGTCGGATCTCGCGCACCGCGCGGGCGAACTCGAAGAACATGCCGCCGCGCGGGTCAGCGAACCCTCGGCGCTTGCCGGACATACTGAACGCCTGGCAGGGAAACCCGACCTCGACAACATCCACCGTGCCATGCAGGTGCCGGAAACACACGTCGCGGATGTCGAGACTGTTGACCGACCATTCGGGCCGGTTGCTGCGCAGCGTGGCAACGGCATGCCGATCAATCTCGTTAAGCAGCACATGAGTAAGGCCGGCTCGCTCGAAGCCGAGTGCCATACCACCGCCGCCAGCGAAGAGACTGACACATGTCAACTCGCGCGCCTGACCTCCGGGTACTTTTAAGCCCCCTTCGGCGGCCTCCTCTCCTACTCTTGGTGCAGGTATATCAATGCGTCGCATAGTTCCTCCGTTTGGGTTCGGTCATGCAAATGGCTGGAAAAGAGGTGCGGGCATCGGGGCGTGAGAAAGGGCCATGGGTTGGCAAGTCGAATGCCGGGTCCCACTCTTAGAATTCGTAATGAAGTAATTAATGCAAGCCAATATGCGTCTTCGCAGGTCACAGGCTCGCGAGGACCCCGAAGTGAACAAGTTATTTTATTCCGAATCCATAGTGA
>NZ_CDWTMO010000230.1:0-5047 GCF_977946435.1 Frankia sp. CgKIO3
CCAGCAGGCCGTCCGTGGCGAGCAGGAGCGCCCAGTGCGGCCCGAGCTCGATCCGCACCTCCTCGGAGAGATCGTTGTCGACGATGCCGAGAGCCGGGCCGACGACGTCGCCCGGCAGCGCCGACAGCCGCGGATGCAACAGCGCCGGCGGCGGATGACCGGCCAGCCGCATCCGCGCCGAGGTCCGCTCGGGAGCGATCGCGAGGGTGCACACCGTCGCAAAGATCTCGTCCTGTTCCCGCTCGCTCACCAGCACGCGTTGGAGATACCCGAGCCGGTCGGGTTCCGGAACACCGGCAAGGACCAACGTGCGCCACGCGATCCGCAGGCTCACCCCGAGCGCTGCCTCGTCCGGGCCGTGCCCGCAGACGTCGCCGAGCAGGACGTGGAGCGTGCCGTCCGCGGTGGACACCATGTCGTAGAAGTCCCCGCCGAGCAGGGACTGCTGCCGGCCGGGGCGGTACCGGGCGTCGTGGTGCAACCGGCCGTCGTCGATGAGCGGCCGGGGTAACAGGCCGCGTTCGAGGCGGGCCCGCTCGTCCGCCAGCAGCTCCGACTCCCGCAGCGCCTGCGCGGCGGTGTCGGCCCGCTTGCGCTCGATCGCGTACCGGACGGCCCGGACCAGGTCCCGCCCGTCGACCTGGCCCTTGACGAGGTAGTCTTGCGCGCCCGCGGCGACCGCCTGCGCCCCCCGGTACTTGTCAACCAGACCGGTGAGCACCACGACCGGCGCTCCCGCCTCGACCGTGAGCAACCGGCGCAGCGCCGACAGGCCCTCGCTGTCCGGCAGCCCTAGATCCAGCAGCACGCACGCGACGTGCTCGCTGCGACGGGCGGCTTCGGCCACCGTGCGCACCCGGGTCAGCTCGACCGGAGCGGAGGCCTCGTCGAGGAGCTCGGACACCAGATAGGCGTCGGCATCATCGTCCTCGACCAACAGCACAGGCCAGATCACTTCCGCAGGATCAGCGTTCGGCGCCCGCATCGCGTTGCTCTCGGTTCCTGACACATCTCCTCGGCATTGCACGACACGAGGCCATACCGGCCCAACCCGGACCCGAAGCATGGCACGACCACAGCGCCCGTGCGCATCGGAACGCCGAACCGGAGTGGACCGCGGCCAAGAAGACGGAGCGCGACGGGCTCAGGAAAACCGGGCTCAGAAAGACATGGTGGGCCCACGGGAACGACGGCAGTCGCCAGGACAGATCAACGGGCGGCGGTGTGGCTATCAGCATCGGTGTGGCTGCCGGTAGCGCGGCCCTGCGCGCCCTCCCTCCCTGGCGGGGTCTCACCCGGAACCGGCGCCGTGGGACGGCCCAGCAGGTACCAGCCCCACAGCCCGGCGGGCACCGGGGCCCGCACCGGCGCGCCGGGTACCTCCCGAGCGTCCATCACGTCGAGCAGGTGATCCCAGTAGCCCGTCAGGCGGGCCGCCAGGCTTCCACCGAACAGCCTGCTGTGCAGGAGGTGCGGATGCGGTCGGGTCGGAGCGTGGCGCATCGCATCGGAGAAGCGGTCGAGGAGATCCCGGCGCTCGTCGTCGGACAGCTCGGCCATCAGCTCACGCAGAAGTTCGTCCTCCAGCGTCGCATGTTCGACCATCAACGCGGCCAGATCCCGGCGCAGGTTCGCGACCGGCTCCGCGGGCCGGTTGAGGTCCCCCTGGACGTACTGTTCAATGCCGCGCATCACCGAGGAGCAGCGCCGCGCCAAGCGGCCCAGGTCCGCCACCCGCGCCCGGCCACCCACGACCCGGCGGGCCATCTCCGGGTAGACCACCGACTCCATCGCGCTCAGGTGTGCGGAGACGGCGGCCACGGCCGCGTCGCTGGCATGCAGCGCCTGCCGCGGGTCGGTCGACGGACCACCCACGTCACCGTGGGCGTCGGCGCTGCGCGAGAGCTCGATCAGACGGACGGCGTCCTGATGCGCGGCCTCCACCAAGGTCGCCAACGTCTCGGCCATGACCACCTCGCAGCCCATGGGCAGATACCCAGCGGAGAGCTACCGGAAGCCCAAGCTACGCCTATCCGACCCGGTCCGCATCTCGGCAGCCACCACGCAGCCGTAACCCGGTACCCACAAAAGGTGCCAGTCGCCTCGCTCGGCACCTGACTCTCAGACTTGGTCCCTGTGGTGTCCGGCCGTGGCTCCGCCGGACGGCACCGTCACCGGGCGAGGAACTCGTCGAGATCGGCGAGGAACCGCGTCTCATCCTCGACCACCAGGCCGCCGATGTCGGCGTGGCCGGGCGGACCCGGCTGCGCGAGCACAATCGAACCGGTACCGTGCCGGATGGTGAGCCGCCGCCCGAGCAGCGCGGCCAGTCGCATGGAAGCCGACCCGCAGGCCTCGTCCTCGGTGACGCCGTGCCTGCTGGCGAAGGCCCGGGCCCGCACGACCCCGCCCGGCTCATCCTCCCACGCCCAGAGTTGGGTCAGGTCCTCGCCGGGTGGACGGGGCAGGTCGAGCGCGTCGACTTGGCACGGGTCCGCAAGCATCTCATGCCACCAATAAGGCACGGCGGCCAAGGCGCTGCGGACCCAGACCCGGCCCTGCTCCTGCCAGCTGACCGCCTCGCCGCCGGCCGGGCGGAGGATCTCCGGATGGCCACCGAGCAGCCGACCCAACAGCCAGGCCGACCCTACCAGGGCGTGTCCCGCCAGGGGCAGCTCCCCGGCGGGCGTGAAGGTGGCCAGCTCCGCCAGCTCCGGGTCGTCGACGAAGACCGTGGCGGAGCAGCCTAGTCGGCGCGCGACGACGGACCGCTCCCGCGCGTCGGGCAGCAACTTCGCGGCGTCCAGCACCACGGCGAGCAGACTGCCGCCGGCGCCCGTCTCGTCGGCGAACACCCGAAGCGTGCGTACCTCGATCCCGATCACTCGATCCTCCCTGTGAGGTATCCCATACGCCGGACGTGTGTCTCACCCTTCGCGTGGCACCCCGCCGGCACAGTCGCCAGGCATCCGCGTCCACGGTGAAGCCCGGATCGCCTCCGGACGGCCGGCACCGACTTGTCACCATGAAGGTTCACCAGCGGGAAGGTCGTGGGAAATGCCGACAGGTGGACATGGACATGGATCGGCGGCAGGGAAGGAGGCAATGATGCGGGACGATGCGGTGCCGGGCGAAAGAGTACGCGACGAGACGGTACGCGAGAGCCGGGGACGCGACGATGACGGCGCGCACCCGGACGGCGGCGACCACGGCAGCCAGCATCCCGTCCGGGAGGTGCTGGGGGACGCCCTGGAGCAGGCGTCGGCCAACGCCCATAAGCTCGCCGGCGCGCTGACCCGTCCGGTCTCCCTAGTCCGGGTGGGTCGCAAACGACGCCAGGTGCCCCGCCCCGGGCTACCGCGGACGCCGGACGGGCGCGTCATGGCCTGCGGCGTGTACAGCCATGGCCGGCGGGTCACCACGGACATCGACCAGGCCGACGCGCTGCGGTTGGCGCGGTCCGAACGCAGCGGGTTCGCCTGGCTCGGCCTGTTCGAGCCGAGCTACGAGCAGCTCACCGCGATCGCCGAGGAGTACAGGCTGGACAAGCTCGCGGTGGAGGACGCGGTCACCGGCCACCAGCGCCCCAAGCTCGAGCAATACGAGAACCACCTGTTCATGGTGCTCAAGACGACCAGTTACGTGGAGCACACCCAGATGACGAGCACCTCCGAGGTAGTCACCACCGGCGAAATTATGATCTTCCTCGGCGAGGACTTCGTCGTGACCGTGCGGCACGGCAGGCACGGGGAGATGACGAAGCTGCGCGGCCGGCTGGAGGCCAACCCGGAGATGCTCCGGCACGGCCCGACGGCCGTGCTGCACGCCATCTGCGACAGCATTGTGGATGACTACGTCCGCACCGTGGAAAGCATCCAGGCCGACGTCGACCAGATCGAGGCGGGGGTCTTCCATCGGGATCAGAAGCCGTCGACGGAAAGCGCTTACCAGATGAAACGCGAGCTTCTGGAGCTCAAGCACGCGGTGCTGCCGCTCGCGGGCCCGTTGCGTACCCTCACCACGGACGCCCCCACGATGGTCGACGTGGCGATGCGCCGTTACTTCCGGGACGTCGCCGACCACCTCGAGCAGGTCAGCGAGCGTATAGCTCACTTCGACGAGCTGCTTTCCTCCGTGCTCCAGGCGACGCTGACGCAGGTGACGATCGCACAGAACGAGGACATGCGACGGATCAGTGCCTGGGTGGCGATCGGCGCCGTCCCGACCGCCGTCGCCGGGATCTACGGGATGAACTTCGACCACATGCCGGAGCTTCGTCAGACGTGGGGCTACCCGGCCATCCTGGCCGTCATTACGACGATCTGCCTGTTCCTCTACCGTGCGTTCAAGCGCAACGGCTGGTTCTGACACCGACCTGCATGCTATGCGCGCAGGGACCACGACAATGACGGCAGATCCATAGTCCCTTTTTACTATCAGTTGGCTGACGCGACATATCCGTACGATGGGTTACCCCTGGCCCGCCACGTCGGTTACCGTTACCAACCGTGTCGGAGCAACCGGGTCTCGTGCCAGCCGCTCGGTGCGGTCCCCGCCGATCCCCCCACCCGTCAGGGGACTCCATGACCTCGTCTGACCCCAAGAGTCATAAAACAGCCATCCTGCCTGATCGGGGCGATCTCATCGCGGAGCTCGCCGGCCGGCTGGAGGCCCTCGACGCGCTCCTCAACCGGCTGGAGGATGCCGAGCGGCAGGCCGCCGACGCCAGCGAGCATCTCATCCGGACCCGCCGGTGGCAGGAGGACACGGTCCGGACCATCCAGGAGGAGCGGGCTCGGATGCGCCAGCGCCAGCACGCCCTCGACGAGCTCGCCGGCCACGCCCGCGCCGCGGTCAAGGCGCTGGCGCACCATCGCTCGCTGCCCCGTGAGGTCCACGAGCTCGCGGTCGAGCTCCAGGTGCTCGATGCGGCGGGATTCCTCACCCGCCGCAGCTCCCGGTCCCGCTGAGGGGGTGCACGCCCGACCTCGCCCGCCAACTACTTTAAGTAGTCAAAAGTCGCCCACGGGCCGAGGGAGGGCTACCC
>NZ_CDWTMO010000231.1:0-5038 GCF_977946435.1 Frankia sp. CgKIO3
TCGAAACCCCATGTGCGGAAGACAGACGTACGGCACCTACTGGACGCAGGACTTCGCCGGTGCCGACCCACGAAACCACTCCGGGTCGAGACGCTCAGCCCACCCTGAGGCGCACGGCCGGCCCTGAGACGCACGCTTCCCCTGTTCCCCCTGACGGATCCTTCCGTCAGTGGTGGCTGCGGCGCCGATGACGGCCGAACGCGCCCGTGCGTTCCTCGGCCGGAGCACCCTCAGTCGGAGCACTCTCGGTCGGGACCGAGGCACTGAGGCGGTCGCTGGGATAGACCTCCGGCTCCGCCAGGGGGCCCGGGCGCATGGCCGCCTGCTCCCGGAGTTCCCGCTGACGGCGCGCCGCGGCCACGTCGCGCACCCCCCGCACGCTCAGCCGACCCCACGCGGTCGAACCGAGAAAGAGGATCACGGCGCCGAGGCCGTAGAAGAAACTGATCCAGACGAGCGCCTGCCGGGCGGACCCACCGAGCGGCCGGCCGAGCGCGCCGAGGTCCCAGGGGCCCGCCAGCGTCGGGCCGACAACAAACCAGGCGCCGGCGACAATCGCGAGCCACGCACCCAGCGCGGCGGTGCCCCGAGTGGAGCTCATCAACAGCAGGAACCCACCGACGAACGCGGCGGCACCCGGCAGCACCTCCAACCAGAAACGGGCCGACGTCCAGGTCCAGGCGCTGTTCGGGGTGAAGGCGAAGTCGAAGTACGGCCCGATGAACGGAATCAGCGCCCCCCACACTCCCAAAAGCATCAGCAGCAGACCACTGACCGCACCCCGGCTGCGGGGAATGTGCCAGGCGCCCAACCAGGGGGAGTCGATGTCGGCGACGTGGGTCATCGGGAGCTCCTTCCGTGGCCAACGCCAGGAACGTGCCCCGCCCGGTGCCGATGAACCCTCGCCGGCGACCAGTCACCACCCGGCGCGCGGAAGAGCCGGGCGGTTTCCCGCCCGCGTCGACGATGACCGACTGGGCGCGGACCATCTCGGCCCGGATCTGCGCCGGTGTGCGATGACTGAACGGCTGGGCGCCTCCACGGGCGTTTACCGTCTCCGACGTACTGGCGGCGACGAGGTGCTTCAGGTTGACCGCGGCGTTGGCGTCACGGTCGATCATCAGCCCGCAGGACTGGCAGGCGAAGATACGGTCCGACAGGGTGAGGCTTGGGTTTCGCCCGCCACAGCCGGAACAGGTCTTCGAGCCCGGCCACGTGCAGGTCCTCGACGACCACGCCGTCATGGCTGGTCGTAAGCCTGGTCGTAAGCTTGCGCAGCCCGTCGCGGCGCTGGTAGGCGACGCGGGCATGGAGGCGACCGAGGGTGGCGGCGCGTCTACGGCGACCGGCACTGCCCGGCCGATCCGGGACAGCTTCACGTGCCGATCCCCAGCCGGACCGTAGGTGCCGGTGGTGTAGCGGAACGAGTCGCGGGCCTTCCCGCGTTTCTTGAACCGGGGAAAGCCGCCCCGGCGGCCCTTCCGCGTGCCCGTGCGGGAGTCGGTGACGTTCTTCAACCCGCGGGCCAGCCGGTCCAGCCCGGCGCAGGACGTCGAGCATCCGCGGTGTCCACACTGGATGCGGACCGTCGTCGATCGTCAGGGCGACCGCGTCCGCGGGCGCTCCCCACCGGGACCCAGAAATGTCCCAGTAGACCATACATCGGAAATCACCGTTGAAAGCGAGACCAAGCCGACAAGAAGCCGTTCGGCCCGCGTGACTACTCCGGAGGATGTTGATCGCCGCGTTCACGCAGGTACTGACCAGGAGGAAGGCGCGGGGGCGCGGACCGCCGACGGCCCTGAAAGCCCGGCGAGACGGTACCCATCGTGCACTCATCCCACGTCAGGCCCTACCACGTCAGGCCACGCCGGTGTCATGCCGTGGATCGGGCGCGCCCTTTCGCCAAGCATGATGTTGAGGCCACGATGTCGACAATCCGGACGAATCGCCGTCTGTTGGCATAAATATGCCACACAGTCCACCGATATCCGACGATCATTAGGCAACGATCGACGCCCGCTGTGCAGGAGGACCGCTCATGGCATGGCCAGCCGCTCCGGCGGGAACCATCCCGGGCACGTCCGTCGCCGGGGCATCCACCACGGAGGCCACCCCGGACCCGGAGCCCCCGGTCTCGCCCGCCCACGTCCCGGCCGCCCACATCCCGGCCGCCCCGGTCTCGGCCACGCCGGGTTCGGCCGCCGCGTCCCCGGTCGGCCAGCGGGTGCGGGTACCCAAGACCGCGGAACTCGTCGCCAGCCAGCTGCGGCGGCGGATCATCCGCGGCGAGCTCAGCGAGGGTGACGCCCTACCGCCCGAACCCACGCTGATGGCGCAGTTCGGGGTCTCGCTCCCCACCCTGCGCGAGGCGTTCCGGGTGCTGGAGGCGGAGGCGCTAATCTTCGTGCGGCGCGGGGCCCACGGCGGCGCGCGGGTCCACACCCCGAGTCCCGAGGTCGCCGCGCGCTACGCCGGTCTCGTCCTCGAACACCGCGGCGCCGCCCTGGGCGACGTCCACCAGGCCTGTGCCGTCATCGAGCCGCCGTGCGCGGCGCTGCTCGCCGAACGGCGTGATCCCGCCGACGTCGCCCGGCTACGCCAGCTCCTCCACGAGGGTGACGAGGCCGCCGACCATCCCGTCGCGCTCGCCTCGGCCCAGGCCGCCTTTCACCTGGCCGTGGTGGAGCTGACCGGAAACAAGACACTGACCGTGATCACCGGGATGCTCCAGCATCTCGTGGAGCTCACGAACAGCCACGGCGGTCACCCCGGTGCCGACAACCGTCCGGAGGAGACCAGTCTCGCCGCGGTCGCCACCGATGACCGATCGTCCGCCCGTGCGACCCGCCGGATACACGCCACGCTCATCGACCTCATCGAGGCCGGCGACACACAGGGCGCCGCCGATCTCTGGCACCGGCACCTCGCCGCCCCCGACCACGCGATCCCCGGCGGTCCGGCCGGCCGGTGCGTGCTGGACCTGCTCAGCTGAATCGAACTGCTGAATCAAACTGTGGAGGGTTGGTCACGGTTTCCAGGCCGCCGGCCGTGCTTAACCCTCCACATTTTCGACGGATCGACGGACCGACGGATGGTGGGTGGCGGGCCACACCGTCCACTGGGTCACCGGTCTCGCCGGGCGCCATCCGGTGAAGCCACCGATCGGGACCGCCCGACTCACTGACAACCGGACCAAATCACCGCCCAGGCGGGCGTGCCAGGAGACGAGGAACGCCTCGGACTCGAGGGTGACGGCGTTGGCGACGAGCCGGCCACGTCCGCCCAGCGCCGCCCAGCAGGCGTCGAGCAGCCCGGGGGTCGTAAGGCCGCCCCCGATGAAGACGGCATCCGGCGCCGGCAGCCCGGCCAGGGCCTCGGGCGCCCGGCCGGGCACGATCCGCAGCGCCGGCACGCCGAGAGCCGTGGCATTGCGCCGGATCCGGTCGGCGCGCTCCGCCCGCGGCTCGATCGCGATCGCACGACAGGTGCCATGGGTGCGCATCCACTCGATCGCGATGCTGCCCGAGCCCGATCCGACGTCCCACAGCAGTTCGCCCGGGACCGGTCCGAGCCGGGCCAGGGTCACCGCCCGGATCTCCCGCCTGGTGAGCTGACCGTCGTGCTCGAACGCGTCATCAGGCAAGCCCGGCGTCCGCGGGCGGTGCGGGGCGGACGGCGTGGGCACCGGCTCGACAGCGACGACGTTGAGGTCCGCCGGCTCGCGCAACGGCACCTGCGGCACGGCCGACCCCGGCGGCACGACCGAGGCGGCCCCGCCCGGGTGCTCCACGGCGGCCCAGGCCCGGGCACCGGCCTCGACCCAGGCGGAGGCGGGGGCGCTCTGGCGCGCCTCGTCCGGCCCCCCGAGCCGGTCGAGAACCGTCAGCAGGCTCTCGCCGTACCCGCGCCCGACGAGCAGGGTGGCGAGCTCGACGGGCGTGGCCCGGTCGGAGCTGAGGACGAGCAGCCGTCGACGCGGCGCCAGTGCGGCCTGCACCTGCGCGAGGGGGCGCCCAACCGCGCTCACCACGTCGACGTCGTCCACGGCCCACCCGAGCCGCGCGCAAGCCAGGGAGAGCGACGAAGGATGGGGCAGGACCCGCACCCGGTGCGCTCCCAGCAGCCGGACCAGAGTGGTGCCGATCCCGAAGAACATCGGATCACCACTCGCGAGAACACAGAGCTCACCCCGCCCCGCCTGACCGCCGGTGCCGGCGTGCCCGGCCAGCAGGCGGGGCAGGGCCGGCAGCAGCGGGGACGGCCACGGCACCCGCCGGCCTCCGACGGGCTGGCCGTCGATCCTTTCGGGCACGAGGGCAAGCTGGCGATCGGCGCCGAACAGCACGGCCGCCCCGCGCACCACCTCACGGGCCGTCGGCGCCAGCCCCGCCCAGCCGTCGGCCCCGATACCTACCACGGTGACGCGCACAGCGGAGGGGATTGAGTCGGCACCGATGTCGGCGGAGCTCACCGGCCCGGGGGACCCGAATCTGGTGACGTCACCGGATCCGGGCGCGGTCGCCGACGTGGCGGCAGTATCAGACACAACAGGCCAGCGTAGCGCGTCGGTCAGGAGGATCAAGAATAGCTGTGCGCCTCGTCCGGACAGACCTGGTCGGCGACCTCCGCCACCTGCCGCGCAACCGCGTCCCACCGAGCCGCGGCGGGTCGCGGGTATATCAGCCGCCGCCGGGCACGGAGGCCGCCGACGGCCAGGGGATGGAAAATCACCACCGTATCGGGTAGCAATTCCTGGTGAAATGCGATCCCCGACACGTTGCACGCCGGCTCCGCGATCGGTGTGGCCTTCGAAGTCCGGATCGCAGACGGACCCAGGAACAGGAAGAGCAGACATCTGTACGCCAGGGTACCAGGAGCGCTCCGAGACCTGCGCATAGGATGGCCGGGTAAATTCTCACATGGCCCGATCGCGCCAGGACGTTTGAAGTCCAAACGCAGCATCGGGCACCATGGATTTGCATTGAAATAACTTGATTATTCTATGTCGGGTCTACGGGAAGTGAACATGTAGTTC
>NZ_CDWTMO010000232.1:0-4965 GCF_977946435.1 Frankia sp. CgKIO3
GCCCGGTGGGGGTCGCGGTGGGCTACGCCCTCGCCGACGTCCTCCCCACGGACACCCTCCCCACGGACGTCCCCGAGCCCGGGCCGGGGACCGACGGCGCGCCGCCACGCGTGGGGACTCCGGCGGCGAGTGTCCATCTCGAACAGCTCTCGGTGCGTCCGGAGCACGGGAGGTCGGGTCGGGGCCGGGCGCTGAGCCTGAGCGTGAGCGATTATGCACGCTCCCGTCGTGTGCGGAGGGTAACGTTGTCGACCTTCCGGACGGTGCCGTGGAACGGTCCGTTGTATGCGCGGTGAGGCTTCCGGGAACTGGTGGCGGCCGAGATGACCCCGGCGCTCGCCGACCTCGTCGCGCACGAGAGAGAGCTCGGCCTCGCCCCGAACTCCCGCATGCTGATGGCCATCGATCTCGACTGAGCGCCGGACCGGTGGGACCCGCGGACGACCCGCGGCTACGACCGGGTCCGCGGCAACCTCGACCGGCACGGGACGTACGCCTTGTCGGCGTTCCTCGGCGAGTAGGTCTATACGGCTGTGCGTGGACCGGCCAGTCCCGTGGGACCGTCCTACCGGTCTGACAGGCCGTGCCACGGCACCGGACGGCCAACACCGACATGCAATAATTACCTCTTTTGGCCGATGAGCGAAACCGTCGGACCTCTGTGGCTTACTTTGGGCGGTGAGCCTGGAGGAGGAACCTATGTTGCGGAACGTGATCAAGCCGACCCGGGAGGAGCTTGAGGCGCGCCGGAAGTCGATCTTGGATCGATATCGGCCTGACCGCTGACGAGCTTCGAGCCCGCTGCGACGCCTACGCGCTCACCGGCGACGAGTTCGAGGCACTCACCGAGCTGGAAAAGATCGACTACCTACTTGGTTGCGCACTGGCAGTTCCACGCGGAGCGCGGTGCATTCAGTGCCCTCCTTGCACATGCCGGCAAGAAAACGCCGCATGACTTGGCGCCCCTCCATCTTCCTGTGGGCGGGGCGCGGATGCGACCGTGTCTCGAGGACTTCATCCAGTTCCTGACTTCTGAATGCAGCTTCGATGCAAAGGAGGGTTGGCGCGCGGTCGTCGAGGCTGGCCGGATCCGTTGGCGTCAGCGTCAGATCGGCGCCCTGGTCCGCGATGCTCCCGAGGAAGCGATCCGGGTCTTGGAAGAGAACGGCTACGTAGTCACCCGCAGTAACGACCCGCTCGTGGGCAATGCGGAGAAGCTCGCCCGCTGGTGATGCTCCGGGCACGTCGCTGTGGCAGGTAGAGCAGGGCTCAGGCTGAACTTGTCTCGCAGCACAGCGCGCGGACCTGCGGACTACCCGCGACATGCATCCGTTGCCCACGTTGCGCGTCGTCGCCACCGCCTCGACGGTTAGACGCCGTCCTCCTGTAGCTTGCCGCTCCATATGTCGGTAGCAGGGGGCTGCAATGCGGATGCGGGGACCACGCATGTCGTTAGGTCTGGGAGGTTTCAACCTCTCCGGGCCGAGGATCGGCTTTGGTGGCGGCTGGGGTGGCGGGGGTCTGATCGGCTCACTCACCCAATTCTGCGTGGCTATGATCAAGCTCTGCATATTGATGGCGTGGTTCTCGGCGCTGCTCAGCTTGCAGCGCAGCACGATTACCGGGTTGGGCCACGGCCTGCCAGGCGCCTCGTCCATGCCGTCAGGATGGCCCGGCCGGCGCGGCCGCGCCGTATCCTTCGCGTGGGCTCCGGCATGGGTACCCGGCAGCTCAGGCTCTGGAGGTTGCCCCACGCCGGGTGTTCCACTCGGCTCGGCTGATCGCATAGACGTTGTTCGCCCTCCATGGGCCGACGTCAGCCACCTCCCGGAAGGTCATCCCAAGCTTGCGCGCGATCGCGTTTATCCCCGCGTTCTCCTGGTGCGTCGCCGTGATGAGCTCGTCGACGGGCAGCCGCTGGAAGCCGAAGTCGAGCGCTGCCCGGATCGCCTCGGTGCCAAGCCCTTGGCCCCAGCGATCGCGGCGGATCGACACCGCGACCTCGACTTCCGGCCAGCCGTCCGCGAAGTACGTCCCGGCCCGACCGAGGAACTCCCCCGTCTCCCGATCCTCGACCGCCCACATGCCATTGACCGCGGATCACCCACATGCCGATGAGATGGGTGACGAGACGCTCTGTTCCGGCCGCGCCGAAGGTGCCGTCGAGATACCACATCGTCTCAGGGTCGGCGTTCATCGCCGCGTACGGTTCAAGGTCCGCGGCCCGCCAACCACGCAGACCCAGCCGATCCGTGACGACCGTCGGTATCTCGAAGACGGACGGGGCGTCGTAGACGAAGGTCATACGTGGCCTCCGGTCAACGCAAGCCGCGGCCGGGCTTTCCATCGGTCCCAAAAGTCCCATACGGGCTCCACCGCCGGGTAAGAGCCGAACCCGGCGGCCACTTCGACGACCCGCGCGGAAACAGACGCGGTAGGACTGGCATCCAACAACGCAACAGCACGCCCGGCGACTGTCGCGGCCTCGTCGACCGCTGGCCGCTCGCGGTTGGTAAGGCTCCAGGCAAGCGCTAGCAACGCATTCCCGTAATCCTCATATCCGGTAGCGCGGTCGGTCTCGTAAGCGACGACGGCTCGACGGGCGATCGGATCGGCCTCGATACCGGCGCCGATGCGAGCGAGCACGCCGGCCTCGAACATGGCCGCGGTCGCCTGCCCGAACGGGCTGCACCCCGGCTGCAACGGTAGATCTGTCACCGAGGTGCGCATCCGGTTCAACGCCGCCCGGGTGCCGCCGACATCGCCGAGCGCGCCGAGCGCCCGCGCTTCGTACGCGGCCATACGGGCACGGGTGTACGGGCCGTCGGCCACCGCGGCGGTCCGCTGCGCCGCGGTGGCCGCTTCCCGGTAGCGCCGGCCGTAGAACGCCAGCGTGGACAGCATCTCTCCCACTGACGCGGCCATCACGACATCGTTGGTCTGCTCGGCATGCTCACCCGCGAGGCGCACGAACCGGCGGGCGGTGACGGTGTCACCGAGGTTGAACGCCAGCCTGCACAGCATGTACGAGGCGTAGCCAGCCGCAACAGTCAGTTGCACCTGCGACCGTGCACGGGCACCGCCGCTACGCAGGAGTGTGTGTGCCGACTCCCAGGTTCTCCACACCTTCGGCGCGAGCTGGTGATGCGGCTCGATGGTGAACGCGGTAGCATGGTTGTTAATCGAGTCGTCGATCTCGTCGAGGGTCAGAACATCCGGTCCGGATGTCGTCCACTGCCGGTAGGTCTCTGCTGCAACGAGCCCTGCCGCGGCGAACTCGAAGACCTGTCACCTGTCCGTCGTGACCATCTCCTCTTCCGTCGTCTGCTGTTCAGCGTCCACGGCGGTTCCCGTCCCGGCAACTTCCTCCAAGCCCCGGAGTCGTTGTGCGGCTTGGGCGGCCCGGATTCGCTCTCCCAGGTCGGTCAGCTCGCTGCCGGTTCCGAAGACCTTGTCCAGGGCTGCGAGGACGTGGCCTGCCGGCAGCGGCCCCGCGTTGCGGATCCAGCCGACGATTCCCCGAGAGCAGCTAGGGCGGCGTGGCCGCCACCCTTTCGTATGAGAATTTGAGTCCGGCCGCGGGACGCCTGTGGTCCTGATGTTGGCTGACGGATCGTTTCGGCCCGGCATCGCCGAGGCCCGTGCAGCATCTCCGATGCTGTCCGGATCGGCGTCGGCGTTCTCTGGTGCTCAGAGCCCGTCCAAGAGTATGGCGGTGGAGGTCCTGTGGCACTCTTTTCTGCTGCTACGAGCGCGTTCCTCAGTTTCCTGTGGTCAGGGCCTCTCCGGACAGCGCCTACAGGTCGCTGACGACGGAGGGCTGGCAGATGCAGGTGTTATTCCCGCGATGCGCAGGTCTTGACGTGCACCGAGACACGGTTGCCGCGGCGGTGCGCATCCAAACCGGTTCGGGTAAAGCCGTCACCGAGGTCCGGACGTTCACCACAACCGGGGGCTCGCTCGGACTACTCGCGGACTGGCTCACCGAGAACCGAGTGACGATCTTTGGGATGGAATCGACAGGCGTCTACTGGAAACCGGTATTCCACATGCTGGAAGACCGGTTCGAGTGCTGGCTATTCAACGCCACCCACGTCCGAAACGTACCAGGCCGAAAAACAGATGTCGCGGACGCGGCCTGGATCTCGGACCTCGTCGCGCACGGTCTGGTACGCGCCTCCTTCGTGCCGCCGAAACCCCAGCGGGACCTGCGTGACCTGACCCGGGCCCGACGGATCGTGGTCGAGGAGAAGACCCGGGAGATCCAGCGGCTGGAGAAGCTGATGCAGGACGCCGGCGTGAAACTCACCAGCGTCGCCTCCAAGCTGCTCGGGGTCTCGGGCCGCGCGATCCTGGAGAAGATGATCGAGGGAGAGCAGTCCCTGGAGTATCTGGCCGATCAGGCCCGCGGCCGACTCCGCCGCAAGATCCCACAGCTACAGGAGGCACTCGCGGGAACGTTCCGCTCCGGGCACCACGGGTTCCTCGCCGCGCAGCTGCTCGCACGGATCGACCTGTGTGACGAGCAGATCGACGAGCTCGACCACCGGATCGAGGTGATGATCGCCCCTTTTCGGGAGACGGTCGACCGGATCCGCACGATCACCGGAGTGGGTGAGGTCACCGCGACCGTGCTGCTCGCCGAGGTCGGCCTGGACATGAGCCGGTTCCCGACCGCCGGCCATCTCGCGTCCTGGGCGGGTATCTGCCCGGGAAACAACACCTCCGGCGGGAAACGCCTGTCCGGCCGGACCCGGCATGGTAAACAAGTGGTTACGTACCGCGTTGACCGAGGCCGCGCACTCCGCCGCTCGTAGCAAGGACACTTACCTGGCGTCCCACCACGCCCAGGTCCGCGGCCGCCGCGGGGTCCTCAAAGCCATCGGCGCGACCCGCCACGACATTCTCATCGCCTACTGGCACATCATCGCGAACAACACCGTCTACCAGGACCTCGGTGGAGAC
>NZ_CDWTMO010000233.1:0-4905 GCF_977946435.1 Frankia sp. CgKIO3
GCTCCGGCTCCGGCCGCGATCCGGGTGTCCCGAACGGACAACACCCGGGGCCGTCCGCCTAGAATATCGACAAACGCCAAGATCAAGGGATTCATCATGCGATCGGATGTTCGGGGCGGTTAGAGCGGCAGGGCATGATGACTGGCGGAGGCGAGAGTTCCGTCCCCGCTGACCCCTACCCGGCCGATCCCTGCCCGGCCGATCCCCGTCCCGCGGACGGCCCTCCGGAAGGGAGAATTGTCATCATCCGCTCCGCCCAGCACCGATTCCTCGCCGCCGCCACCGGCAGCATGCTCGCGCTCGGCCTGGGCCTGGCTGCGTGCTCCCGGCACGGCTCCGCCCCTCGCCCCGCGTCGCCGACAGCGTCGGGCCCGGGTGGCCCGAACAGCGCACCCGCGCAGGCCGGCACGCCCGAGGAGTCCGGCGGCATGTGGGTCCTGCGGGACGTGCCCTACGCGCCGGTCTCGCCGGCACAGCGGCTGGATCTCTACCGTCCCTCCCCGCCGGCCCCGACGGCAGGTGCCGAAGGGGCCCAGGTGACCCCCGGGACGGTCCTGCCGGTGGTACTCACGATCCACGGTGGCGCGTTCATGCTCGGCGACAAGCGGGACGACCTGCCGGTGGTCCGAGCACTCGTCCACGCCGGGTACGCCGTCGCCAGCTTGAACTACCGGCTGTCCGGGGAGGCAAAGTTCCCGGCCGCGGTCCAGGACGTGAAGGCGTCCGTCCGCTGGCTGCGGGCCCACGCGGGCACCTATGGCCTGGACCCCTCCCGCATCGCCGCGACCGGCGCGTCGGCCGGGGCCTACCTCGCGGTGATGCTGGGCACGACGAGCGGCGTGGCGATGTTCGACGACCCGGGGCTCGGCAATCCCGGGGTGTCCAGCGACGTCCAGGCCGTCGTCGACTTCTACGGCCCGGTGAACTTCGCCTCGATGGACGCCCAGCTGCGCGCGAACGAGCGGTGCACCGTGGCTGACGCCCAGCACGACCAGCCCCACTCGCCGGAGTCGCGGTTCCTCGGCCGCACCGTGACGGCCGTGCCCCAGCTGGTCCGGGTGGCGAGCCCCCTGAACTACCTGAGCCGCGGGCCGCTGCCGCCGTTCCTGATCGAGCACGGGGACGCGGACTGCACGGTCCCCCACCAGCAGTCGCTGGAATTCGCCCACGCGCTGCGCGCCGCCGGAGCGCCGGCGGTGGACGTGACGATCGTGCCGGGCGCCGGCCACGGCGGTGCCTTCCCGGCCCGGGAGCGGATGGGCGTCGTTCTGGCGTTCCTGCACCGCACCATCGGCCGCTGACGGCCGGCACACCACCCGGCGCTCCGTCGACCAACCACCTCTGCGGCCTCAGGCCACCTCTCCGACCTCAGGCCATCTCTCTGGCCTCAGGCCGCGGGCCATCCGGCAGGGTCATGACCGGCCGCAGGCCCCACCGGCTCACCCCGCGCGTCACGTCGCGGGGGTCACCTTCAGGCGGAACCATGGCAGTGACGGGGAGCAGCACGGCGAGAGGGTGATAGGGATGTCGGACACCGCGGCACAGTCGGACACCGCGGGGTACGCGCGCCCCGCCGGGCAGGCCGTCGAGGCGGCGGACGCGGAGTCCGCCGCCGGTGGGATCGTCGTCGGGGTCGACGGTTCACCCGCGTCCGTCGCCGCGATCCGGTGGGCCTGCGACGAGGCCGCCCAGCGCCTGGTCCCGGTGATCGCGGTACTGGTATGGGACGTCATGGGCGAACCGCGGCCGGTCTTCGAGACCGCGGCGAACGCCGACCGCGAGGGTCTGGCGCACGCCGCCACGCGGGTTCTGGACACCGCGCTGACCGCCGCCCGGGTCAGCGATCCGACAGTGCGGATCATCCGGCGGGTCGAGGAGGGCAGTCCCGTCCCGGAGCTGCTGCGGGCCGCGGCCGACGCGCGGATGATCGTCGTCGGCGAGCGCGGTCACGGGGCCCTGCACCGGCTGGTGAGCGGCTCGGTAAGCCAGGGTGTGGTGCACCATGCCTCCCTGCCGGTCGTCGTGGTAAGGCCGGTCGCCCCGGCCGCCGGATCCGGCAGGCACCGGTCCGGAAAGCATGACCGCGATATGGCGAGCGGCGGCGCGCACCAGCCCGTCGGCATCGACGACCGGCCGGTGGTCGTCGGCGTGGACGGCTCGGCCCCCTCGCTCACGGCACTACGGTGGGCCGTCGAGGCGGCGATGCTCCGCAAGAGCGCCCTGCACGTCGTGCACGCCTGGCACCTGGACATCCCGATCTACCCGGGGAGCTACGCCGATATCGGATCGGCGCTGGCGGAGCAGGCCCGGCAGACCCTCGACCAGGCCGTCTCCACGATCGTCACCGAGCACGCCGGCGGGCTGCCCATCCCCGTCAGGAAGGAGACCGTCGTCGATGGCCCCGCCCATGCGCTGCTGCGGGCCTCGGCTGACGCGCAGCTGCTCGTGGTCGGCAGCCGCGGGCACGGCGGCTTCGCCGAACTGCTTCTCGGTTCGGTGAGCCACCAGTGCGTCCTGCACGCGCACTGCCCGGTGGCCGTGGTCAGGTAGCGGCCCCGGTGGCCCTGGTCGGTAGCGGCGCGGCCCGTGGTCGGGAAACCGGCGCGGTCCGTCCGGCGAGGTCGATCAGCCGATGCCAGCCGGCGTGGGGATGCGGGGGCGCAGCGTGCTCAGCAGGCCGAGGACCCGCTCGGCCAGATCCTGCTCTCCCCCGCCAGCCGATCCAGTTGATCCGGCTGATCCGGTCGATCCGGCGGTGTCCCACGCTCCGAGCAGGAAGGACGGAGTCAGGCGGACGTAGAGCTGGACCGCGGTGACCCCGGGCTGCACATATGCGGCGATCTGGTCGCGGCACTGCTCGGGCGTGCCGTGGATGAACAGGGCGTCGATGACCTCGTCGGGTAGCGCCCGGGCGGCACCACGCTGGTCCCCGGCGGTCCAGCGCTCGTGGGACTCGGCGAGCCGTTCGCCGTTGCCGAGCCATTCGTGGAAGGCGTGGTAAGGGGTCTGGTTGAGGATCCAGGTGAGGAACGGCCGGCTGTCGCGGCGGGCGACGTTCGGATCGGCGTTCGGGCTCACGAAGACCTTCACCACCAGCTCCTTGCCCGCTGGCTGCGGTCCGACGGCGGCACGGACCTTGATCAGATCTTCGGGGGACAGCAGATTGGTGACGGCACCGTCCCCCTCGGTGAAGCCGAGCTTGAGCATGCCGGGCCGCAGCACTCCCAGGATGACCTTCGGCGTCTCGATCGGAGGATTCGGTAGGACGAAGCCGCGGATCGCGAACGTGTCGAAGGCGCCGGAGACCACCTCGCCGCGCAGCGCCCGGGTGAGGAAACGAAGCGTGTCCCGGGTCCGACGGAAGGGCTCGTCGAACGGGATGCCGTTGAGGTCGGTCACGTGGGCGGGCACCGACGAACCGATGCCGAGGACAAGCCCGCCGAACGTCAGATCGGCCAGGGTCGCCGCGGTCTGGGCGAGCACCGCCGGGCCGCGGGTGTGGACGGGCACGATCGCGCTCGCCAGGCGCACCCGGGGATCCCAGGCGGCGGCGACCGCGAGCGGGGTGAACGCGTCGACGCCTCCGCCTTCGGCCGTCCACACGTCGCTGTAGCCGGCGTCAGCGAGTCCCGTGACGATGCGTCGATGGTCCCGCAGCGGGATGCCGGGCAGAGGAAGGGTGACACCGAAACGCGGAGTGGTCACGGGAGTACCTCACGGGTGGTCGACGGTGTTCGGTCAGATGGTCGTCGCGGAGACGGAGGACAGAGGACAGAGACGGAAGGGCGGGAGTTCCCGCGCCCGGAAGCTCAGGCCGGGGGCGCCGGCCCCAGGCAGCGATGATGCTGGGCCCGAGGTCGAGGAAGTCGGGATCGGCGAGCAGGGCCAGGGCCGAGTCGAGATCGGCACGGGTAAGCAGGCCGCTGTCGACGAGGTAGTCGGCGGACTGGCCGAACGTCGCACGCCACAGGCGCCCGATCTCGTTGGAGCCGCCAACCGGGTAGTACGTGGCGTGCAGACCGGTGTCGACCAGGCCCGCCCGGGTCAGCGGCGCCGGCAGCGTTCGCCCCCACCACAGGTCCGACCCGATCGACGACGCCATCGCCTGGCCGATCGCCTCGAAGGCGTGCCGGAATCCGTCGTGCGGTGACGAGTCGACCGGGGACAGCACGAGATCCTCAGTGACCAGCCAGCCGCCCGGGGCCAGCCAGGAGACTAGCCGCCGCAGCACCTCCTCACGCTCGGGGATGTGCATGAGGACGGTGCGGGCATGGATGAGGTCGAAGGAACCCGGCTCGAAGTCGTGGGTGCGCACGTCCGCTTGGACAATCCGCAGGTTCGACCGGCCGGCGTCGTCGAGGAAACTCGTGCTCACGTCGACCGCAGTCACCTCCCCGCCGGGGAACCGGTCGGCCAGCCAGTAGGCGACCGAATCCGCACCGGCACCGATTTCCAGGAACCGCCCTCCATCGGCGATTCCCCGCGCCTCGAGAACGGCGTGCGTGGCCGGGTCCACCTGTGATTCCAGCAGTTGCAGCCGGCCGAGTTCCGTGGAGATGTCGTGGCTGAGGATACCCTGGACGTATCCGACCGACGTGTCGGGCGCGGAACGCTGCATAGCGATCACGTCTCGCGCCGGCGCCAAGGCCGCATCGGATCCCGTTGTACTGGTCATCGTCTCCCCTGGGCATGGTTCTGGGCCGGTTCCGGGCGGTCGCGGCCAGGTCCTAGACCGGTTGCGGACCAGTTCCGGTCCGGCACGGCGGTACCGATTCCTGCGTGGTTTCCACTGTCGTACCTGGTTTTCACTGTCGCGAACAGTTTCCGCGTCCCGGACCGCGACCCATTCCAGTCGGCTCGCGGCGGCTGGTCCAGAGGCATAACGGTGCTGTTACCAGCTGTCTC
>NZ_CDWTMO010000234.1:0-3262 GCF_977946435.1 Frankia sp. CgKIO3
AGGCTATGACCCGCGTCGTCGACACCGCGCAGGAGGTTCTGCTGGTGACCGGGTCGCGATCACGCGATCGGGCCTATCTGGACGCTATTGAAGCGGCGTTGGCCGACCGGCCTGCACTGGTGCACTATCGAGTACTGTTCGGTCCTCCGCACCGGCAGGTACTGAAAGATCACCTGTTACGGCTGCTGACCCTGCGGAACCCAGCCGATCGTGGTCATGGCTACAAGACGTTGCATCTGGGCTTTATCACAGATCAGACGGCGCAGCCAGAGCGCTTTCTGTGCGTGTCGGAACAGGCCGCGGTCACGCCGATTCCCTCGCTGACGTCGGCCGAGGCGTTCGACTCCGGTGTTCTGCTCGGAGCGCAGCCGGCGGCGCGGCTGGTGGATCATGTTCGGCAGTGCTACGCAGCCAGTAGGAGGATTGAGACTGTGGAGGCGGTCGAGGCCCTGCCGGTCCTGCGGGAGAGATGATCCCAGCATGTCAGGTGAGATACGTGCGCTGCTGCGGGCGGCGGAGGCAGACCAGCGATCGGTCGTGGCTTTGACCGCGGACCTGGTGAGAGTGCCCAGCCGTGGCGGGCTGGATCCGACCGGCCCGGTGTTGGAAGGCGCAGCGGGATGGCTTCGTGGCCGCCGACTTCCTGTACGCCGGCTGCACGACTCGTGTGGTGAGCTAGTCGGGGTCGTCTCCGAGGTGGTCGGAGGTCAGCCCGGTCCTCGGCTGGTGCTGGATGCCTGCGTGGACACCGCCCCGTTCGGGGACGAGGATGCCTGGACTTATCCGCCGACCAGCGCCGCCGTTGTGGACGGGTGGATGTGGGGCCGAGGGGCTGCAGATTCGAAGGTGGGTGCGGCTATCTTCTGCCATCTCCTCCTTCGGCTCACCGTCGGCGCTGACCAGCTCCACGGCGGCGTCACCCTGCTCTTGGACGCCGACGAGCATACCGGCGGCTTCGGGGGCGCCCGCGCTTTCGTCGCCAGCCTCGAAGACACCTCGGCGGACACCCTCGGCGTGATGATCGGCTATCCGGGCGCCGAGCATGTGGTCGTCGGTGGGCGGGGCGTGCTGCGTGCCCGCCTGCTTGTCCACGGGGTGGCGAGCCATTCCGGCGGGTCGGCATGCACTCCGAACGCCATTGTCAAGGCCGCTGACCTCGTCGCCCGCCTCGCCGCCGCACCGCTGCCCGCTCCTGAGGCGCGTTTCCCCACCGGCGGGAAGGTCACGGTCACCGAGATCAGCGGAGGACAGAGCTGGTCGGTGACCCCGGACCTGTGCACCGTCAGCGTCGACCTACGGCTGACCCCAGCTTTCGATGCCGCGGCAGGCGAGGCACTGCTACGGGCAAGTGCTGCTGCGCTGGACGCGGGGTGGCCGCACACCCGGGCCACGGACATCCTTCTCGAGACCTGCTGGCCTCCCTACGCAATGGAGGACACGGCACCGCTGCCAGCCGCGATCCTCGACGCCGCAGCTCAGCTTGGCTTGCAGACCAGACCCAAGGTGGCCGGCCCGTCGAACATAGGGAACTACCTGGCGGGGGTGGGCATCCCTGCCACCGCGGGCTTCGGCGTCAGCTACGAGAACCTGCACGCCGCGGACGAACGTATCCGACTCGACACGATCCCCACCGTTCAGGCCGTTTACCATGCCGCCGCGCTCACCTTGCTGACCTGACAATTGTCAGAACTGGCCTGACAATTTGTCGAAACTTTGTAGGAACTTGTCATCGTCGGTCGCAGCGGCATGCGACGAGTTTCTAGCAAGCTCATGATCTGGAGCTACGCCAGCAGGAACGTCACCCTTCTCGTGTTGTTCGTCACGCGAGAGGGGATGCGGTATGAAAGTTTCTGACACGGCCCTGATCCAGCGTTTCGGTGCCGCCCTTCGCCTGGCCGACGCGCATCACAGCCGGCATGAGGGGGTAGGCGTAGACGATGCCCATGACCTCCTTCTCGATCCCGCTGTCCTCGCCGCATGGTTGGCCGGCCGGGCTGACGGCCGTGTGCGAGTAACCGGCAGCCTGGATCGCCGGCTGGTTTTCTTGGAGCGAGCGGATGGGACGTGGGTCGTGGCGGATTTGTCCGGCCAGCCTCACCGCAGCCGCCGCTGGCCAACCTGGACCACACGGCATCTGAGCCTCGAGAAACCGGATTCGTGGTTGTCACCGGCCCGTCTCGACGAGGCGGGAGTCGTTCGTCTGTCGCGGCCGGTCACGCTGCTGGCCGCCCTGTACCACCCGGAGAATTTCCCACTACCCAGGTTTCCGCTTGGTATCAGCACCGTCGCGCGCGCCGCGCGGTCGACCCTGCTCGGCAGGGTGACGCTGGCCGACATGCAACTCGGTCCCAGCCTCGACGATCTCATCGCGCACGCCACTGCCGGCAAGGTGGACATTCTCGGTATCTCCGCGACCTTCGGCCAGCACGATCTCCTGATCTGCTTCCTGGACGCCGTCCATGCCCTGGCCGAACCGCCGATCGTCGTTGTCGGAGGCAGCCTCACCGCCCGCAACGAATCTCTGCTGCTCGAACGCTACCCACAGCTGCTGATCGCCCGGGCTGCCGGCGAGGCCACCATCGAAGCCATTCTCGGGTACTGGCACGGGGACTGCGACCAGGAACAGATACCCGCCCTCGGCTACACCGGTGCACGCCGCCGCGGCGCGCTCGGCATCAGCCGGCGTCGTTCCAGCACACCAGTGACTCGCGACACCACGACGGACGTCGTACCCGAACTCGACCTCCTCCCGGCGACCTTCACCCATCACGGTGTCGCCCAACTGGAGACCAGCCGGGGCTGCACCTCGTACTGCTCGTTCTGCCCCCGCGGCCACAAGGGCTCCTGGTCCGGCGCGGGCCTCGACCACCTTCCGTGGCTGCTCACCGAGATGCGCGCGGTCTTTACCCGACATCCGAACATCGCCCGGGTGCTGTACCTGGTCGATGAGGAGTTCCTCGGCCGCGACGCCGACGCGGCAACGCGGGCGCTGAATATCGCCCGGCTGCTGCAGGAGGCCGGCTTTGCCTGGGAGTCGAGTTGTCGGATCGACCAGGTTGTCTGCCCGGACCGTGACCTGGACTGGCACGCCGAGCGTGCTGCGATGTGGCGTACCCTCCTCAACCGCGGACTTCGACGCATGCTGTTCGGCGTGGAGTCCGGGGTGGACAGCATTCTGGTGCGCTTCGCGAAACAGACCACTGCCGAGCAGAACGTGCTCGGCATCCGCACCCTGTCAGCGCTGGGGGTCCCGACCCGCTTC
>NZ_CDWTMO010000234.1:3287-4704 GCF_977946435.1 Frankia sp. CgKIO3
TTACATCACCTTCGACCCGCTGATGAGCCTGGAAGAACTCCGGGCCACCCACGCCTTCCAGAAACGCACAGACCTACTGCTGCGCCCGCAACCACACCTGTCCCCGGCCGAGATCGTACGGGCTGTCCGTAACGATGCGTTCGCCGCCGAAGCCACCACCGGTCATCCCCTGTACCACGGAGTCTCCTACCTCCTGGTCGGCATGGAATGTTTGATCGGCTCCGCGTACACCCGCCGAGCCCGCCAAGCGGGGCTGACCGGGACGGTGACGCCGTCGATGGGCCGGGTCGAGGCGCGCTACGCTGACCGGCGTATCGGTGTCGCCGCCGACTGGGCCCAGCGATGGGTCGACCGCACCTTCGCCTTCGATTACGTTCTCAAGTCACTGGAGAAGCTCCTCGACGGACCTGTCCGCGCCAGCGTGCGGCAGGCACGGGTCGTAGTGAAGGACGCCGCGTTTGCCGTGCTTGGCGACATGATCGCCGCTATCGAGGCACAGCCGGAGAACCCCGACGGTGGGCAGGCATTGTCCACGCGGATCGCCAGCGCCCTCGACGCGCGTTTCGCGCTCCTTCAGGATTGGATGGCGGCCGTCGTCCACGACCTGAGCGGCCAGATGACCGGCCCACACGCCGATTTTCTCCGCCGTGAACACCGACGGTGGGCGGCCACGACGGGCTGGCGGCTGATCAACGCGGCGGACGCCTGCGGGACCTGACCCCGATGGTCGCCCCTACCATTCAGGTGACAGTCTTCTCCGGGATCGGCACCCAGTTAAACTCCGGGCAGAACCTGGCATACGTGACCAGCTTCCAGACTGCGTAGTCCTCCAGCCGGCTGGCTTCCCGCAGCAGATGCTTGACCCAGGTGTGGCAGACCCGCTCCGAATAGGTCATCGCCTGCTCGATCTGATCGAGCATCCGGCAGGCCACGCTGAAGTCTTCGACGGTCAGCGCGCTCAGGTCAATCTCCACGCCGTCCATAGTGAAGGCGAACACTAGCCGGGTCGTCGAGAACCGGGTGTTGCGCTCGCCGATGAAAGGGGCGTGCCCTTCGAGTGCTGTCATCAACGCGGCGCGCTGCTCGACCGGATAGCCGATCCCCAGGTCCAGATCGGAGGTCTCCAAGTTCAGCCTGGTACCGAACGAGCCGACATCGCACGGACAACGGCCGGTCCACTGCTCGATGAGCATCGAGGCCTTCGCGCGCACAGCCTGCAGACGCTCGTCATGAACGCGCATCGCAGTGTAGAAGCGCTCCGCGCGGTCGAACTCGACATCCGGGAAATCGCTGCGGTCGGCCCATCTCTTCGCAGTGATCGCATCTAGATCCAACAGGGTGGTGGGGTGCGAAGTCATCACCCCGGTGACCTTAGCGTTACGCCGGGCAGCGTCGACTAGGGGATCGTCATTAAATA
>NZ_CDWTMO010000235.1:0-4650 GCF_977946435.1 Frankia sp. CgKIO3
CGCCGCCCCCGCGGCCACCTCCGTGAGTCCCCCCGCCGAGCAGCCCTACCGGGAGCTGGGGCTCACCGACGACGAGTACGCCCTGATCATCGCGACCCTCGGTCGCCGGCCCAGCGATGCCGAACTCGCGATGTACTCGGTGATGTGGAGCGAGCACTGCTCCTACAAGTCCTCCAAGGTGCATCTGCGGCAGTTCCGGGATACCCCGTCGACGGACCGGCTGCTGGTGGGCATGGGGGAGAACGCGGGCGTCGTCGACGTCGGCGAGGGGCTGGCGGTCACCTTCAAGATCGAGTCGCACAACCACCCCAGCTTCGTCGAGCCGTACCAGGGGGCCGCGACGGGTGTAGGCGGCATCGTCCGCGACATCCTGACCATGGGGGCCCGCCCGATCGGCGTGCTCGACCCGCTGCGCTTCGGCGAGGCCGACGCTGCGGACACCGCCCGGGTCCTGCCCGGGGTCGTCGCCGGCATCGGTGGCTACGGCAACTGCCTCGGCCTGCCCACCATCGGCGGCGAGGTCGTCTTCGACCCGACCTACGCGGGTAACCCGCTGGTCAACGCCCTGTGCGTCGGGGTCATGCCGGTCGATCGGGTGCAGACGTCGGCGGCGACCGGGGTCGGCAACGCCGTCGTCCTGCTCGGCGCCAAGACCGGCCGGGACGGCATCGGCGGCGTCTCGATACTGGCGTCGGCGACCTTCGACGAGGGCGGCGGCCCGGCCCGGCGGCCCTCGGTGCAGGTCGGCGACCCGTTCACCGAGAAGATCTTGATCGAAGCCTGCCTGGAGCTGTTCGACCGCAAGCTCGTCACCGGCATCCAGGATCTCGGCGGCGCCGGGCTGACCTGCGCGCTGACCGAGACCACCGCCGCGGGCATCGCCACCGGCCAGCCCGGCGGCATGAAGGTCGACCTCGACCTCGTGCCCCTGCGCGAGACGTCGATGGCCGCGCACGAGATCCTCGCGAGCGAGTCCCAGGAGCGCATGCTGGCGATCGTCACGCCCGAGGCGCTGCCCGAGGTTCTCGCCCTCGCCGAGCGCTGGGGTGTGCTCGCGACCAGGATCGGCACCGTCACCAACAGTGGTCGGCTGACCGTACGCTGGCATGGCGAGGTCGTCGTCGACGTTCCGCCCGGATCACTCGCCGACGATGGCCCAGTCTACGAGCGCCCTCTGCGCCGCCCGGTCGACTTCGACCTGGTCCGGGCGGACGCGCCCACGCCCGCCCGGCTCGCCCGGCCACGGACCGGGCCGGAGCTGCGGGAGACCCTGCTGCGGCTGGTCGCCTCACCGAACCTGTGCTCGCGGGCCTGGGTGACCGACCAGTACGACCGGTACGTGCAGGCGGGCACCGTGCTCGCCCAGCCGGAGGACGCGGGCGTGCTCCGGCTGTCGGCGGCCACCGGCCTGGGGATCGCGCTCGCCACCGACGGCAACGGGCGGTACGCACGGCTCGACCCGTTCGCCGGCACCCAGCTCGCCCTGGCGGAGGCGTGCCGCAACGTGGCCGCCACCGGATCGGTGCCGATCGCGGTGACGAACTGCCTGAACTTCGGCTCCCCCGAGGATCCCGAGGTGATGTGGCAGTTCGCCCAGGCGTGCGCGGGCCTCGCCGAGGGCTGCCGGCGGCTCGGCCTCCCGGTGACGGGCGGCAACGTCTCGTTTTACAACCAGACCGGCTCAACGCCGATCCATCCGACCCCGGTGATCGGGGTACTCGGCCTGTTCGACGACGTCACTCGCCGGACGCCCATCGGCTTCGCCGAGGAGGGAGACGTCCTGATCCTGCTCGGCGACACCGCCGACGAATTCGGCGGCTCGGAGTGGGCGTGGGTGACGCATCGCCATCTCGGCGGCGAGCCGCCGGCCGTCGACTTCGCCCGGGAAAAGCTGCTCGGCGAGATCCTCGTCGCCGGTTCCCGCGACGGCATGCTCACCGCCGCGCACGACCTCTCCGACGGTGGGCTCGCCCAGGCGCTCGTCGAGTCGTGCCTGCGCGGCGGGCACGGCGCCCGGATCATCCTGCCGGCCGGATCAGACCCGTTCGTCGAGCTGTTCAGCGAGTCGGCCGGCCGCGCCGTCGTCGCGGTGCCCCGCGCGGAGGAACTGCGCTTCACCGGCATGTGCGAGGTGTGGGGCCTGCCGTGGCGGCGCGTCGGTGTCGTCGACGGGGACACCCTCGACGTACAGGACGCCTTCACCGTCGGCCTCGACGAGCTACGCGCGGCGCACGAGGGAACGCTGCCGGCGCTGTTCGGCCGGCTCACCTAGACACGAGTACGTCCGAGCCGAGTACGTCCGGATAAATCCAGGTAAGTCCCGGCGTCGGCGGGCGAGGCCGGTCAGGAGTGGCCGTAGGGCTCCGGTCCCGGGCCGTCCGCGGTCTCGCCCGCCCCGTTGTCGTCCACCGAACCCGGCGGATGGGCGGCCACGCCCACCAGCTCGACGTCGATCGGCTCCAGGTCGGAGGGGTCCTCGTCGAACAGGACGGGTTCAGGATGCGCCGAAGGAGCCACCAGTGCCTCCGAGTGCGCCCCACAACCGTGGTCGATCGACGTGACCCGGCCGTCGTCCGGTGCGAGCTCGTTGGCGCAGACGCCGAACATCCGGCCGAGCGCACCCGCGAGCCGCACGTGGAATCCGCAGGTCAGGCAGGATGCGGGCGCCACCTTGGCGATGGATGCGCCCGGGCCGGCGGGACCCGCGTACCAGCGTTCGACCGCTTCCTCCCGCCCGGTCACGGACAGCACCCGGGCCCGCCCCAGACCGAGCTCGATGAAGACGTCGCTGTCGGCGAACTCCTCGGTGTCTTCTGTGCGCAGCGCGAGC
Organism: Frankia sp. CgKIO3; assembly: GCF_977946435.1. Lineage (NCBI taxonomy): Bacteria > Bacillati > Actinomycetota > Actinomycetes > Frankiales > Frankiaceae > Frankia > Frankia sp. CgKIO3. The sequence goes on from NZ_CDWTMO010000235.1 coordinate 2,831, forward strand.
CGAGGATCGTCGATGGCGGTCGGCAGCAGGTCCCCGACGCCGACGTCGCCCGGCCGCAGCCGCTCCGACCAGGGGACCCACGGGGGCGCCAGCATGGCCCCGTCCCCGGGCATCAACACGACGTCGTCGACCGTCGCCTTGCGCACCCGCGCGGCTCGAGTAACGATCACCGTCCAGACCCAGCCGGGGTAGGCCCGCGACAGGCAGGCGAACCGGTGCAGGGCGAGGCGGTCCCCCTCGCTCTCGACGCCGAGATGCTCACCGACCTCCGCCGCGGACCCCGCCTCCTCGACGGCCGCCTGCCGGGCCAGGTCAACGGCGGCCGCACAGGTCGGATCGGCCACGGGTTCCCGCCCGGACCGGACCGTCCTACGAACATCGGGAGCATCCACGGGAAGTATTCTCACCCACGAACCCTCCCACCGCCCGACGTGGTCGTAGTGGCGCCGGTCCAGGACAGCGCCGGTCCAAGACGAGGACACTGGGCAGGGTGAACCTGGGCAGCACAGTGGTGAACAGCCTGCGCCGGCTGCGGGCGAGTGTGCGCGGCAATGACGCCGACCGGTCGGGGCTGTCGTCGCTGACGGAGCTGTCGTTCGTCAACGCCGCCGGGGACGCGCTGGTGACCGTCGCGTTGGCGGGTTCGCTGTTCTTCGCCGTCCCGTCCGGCGAGGCCCGGTCGAAGGTCGCCCTCTACCTACTGGTCACCATGGTGCCGTTCGCCCTGCTGGCGCCGGTCATCGGTCCGCTGCTGGACCGGGTGGCCTACGGCCGGCGGACGGCGCTCGCCGCCATCTGCCTGGGCCGCGGGCTGCTGGCGTGGCAGCTCGCGGGGGCGCTCGACGGGCTGGCCGTCTACCCCCTCGCGCTCGGCCTGCTCGTGCTCTCCCGCGGGTTCGGCGTCGCGCGCAGCGCCGTCATTCCCCGGGTGGCCCCGGCGGAACTCACGCTCGTCACGATCAACTCACGGATCTCGCTGGTCAACATCGTCGCCGGGGCGGTCGTGGCACCCGTCGGGTTGGGCATCGCCAACATCCCTTTCGTCGGCTATCCCTGGGTGTTGCGGATCTGTGCCCTCGTCTACATGGCCGGGGTCCTACTGGCATTCAACCTGCCCGGGCACGTCGACTCCGCCGCCGGTGAGCAGCCACTGCGCGGGCCGCTTCCCTCAAGCGTGGCCCGGCGCAGTGTCGGGACGTGGATCCGGGCGTTCCTCGGCACGCTGCCGGTGGCGCTGCGCGCCGCCCTGGTGCTACGCAGTCTGGTCGGCTTCCTGACGTTCTATCTGGTGTTCCTCCTGCGCACCAACGGCGGGAACAACCTGTGGCTGGGCGGGCTCGCGGTCTGCGCGGGCGCCGGCAGCGGCCTGGGAGTCCTCATCGGCGGCCGGCTCGGCCGGCGCCGCCCCGAGGGCATCCTCATGCTCGCGCTGGTGTTGGCGGCAGGGGGATGCCTCGGTGCGGCGATCACCTACACCAAGTTCACCTCGCTGGTCGCCGCGCTGCTGGCGTCCATGGCGGGGTCGATGGGGAAGCTGGCGCTGGACTCGATCATCCAGCGGGACATCCCGGAGACCACCCGCAACTCCGCGTTCGCCCGCTCTGAGACCGGTCTGCAGCTGGCCTGGGTCGCCGGCGGGGGCCTCGGACTGATCGAGATGCCCGGGATGGTCGGCTTCGCGGTGGCCGCGGCGGCGATGGGGATCACGTTGTTCGTGGAGGCCGGCGCGCTGCGCCGGTCCCGGCTGGCCGCCCGCGCCCAGTTCCGCGCGGACGCCCGGAACCACCCACCCGCCCACAACGATCCGGACACGACGAAAC
>NZ_CDWTMO010000236.1:0-4623 GCF_977946435.1 Frankia sp. CgKIO3
GGCCGGGTCCTGGCTCCGAATCAGATCGTAGGTAACGGCCCGCGCCGGAGTGAAGACATCTTCCCACTTGATGGCCGGCTCGTCGGCTGCGACATCAACGCGGAATCTCATTCATTTCTCCGTCCCGTGCGCATGCTACCTATCTGATTCTGGCAGAGCCACAGCGCGCATGATGAGGCAGTCTGCCACAGGCAGAAATCCTCCTCGACGGCCGGGTCCGGGACCGGGCCGGAAAAGACATGACCGGTGGCTCGTGCCTGCGTCCGGACGGGGCGGCCCGCGGGGTGCGGCTCTCCCGGCGAGATAGCCTCTGATCTGGGACTCCGGTGAACCACCCGGCCCCAAGCGGGCGGCATCCGAAGGACGGACTACCGCATGCGGTCTCCTTGCGCTTCGACACTGCGAGATGCACCGCCCTACAGCCCCTGACGACTACCAGTTTGGACGCGCCTGCCAGTGCCGGCCGCCTTCACCGGCTGTGTCCAGTGGCGGCACCGGATGCCGCGACCCCTTCGGGCCCGGCGACTAGACTTGGATCATGGCGTCGACCTGCGGATTTACCATCGGGTCGCTGATTATCCCTGGAGGGATCGCAATCTCCGATGGCTCCCGGTCGGGGGGTTTTCATGGATGTTCTTTTTGGGCGCGGTGACGTCCAGGGTGGTCATCGTCGCGGTGAGCTCGGGATCTCGGGCGCCGCCTCGGCGGGAAGGGGGTGCCGGTCAGCCGACGGGACTGACGGATTCGATGTTGGCCACGGCGAACTCGCACTCGGCGTTGCGCAGGTGGCACCAGGAGTTCAGCCACCGGCCGAAGAGCTGGTTCGGCTGGATGCGGCGGACCGTCCGGGTGCCCTGCTTGTCCCGGTAGGCGATGACGACGTCGCTGCGGCGTTCCACCGCGTCCGCCAGCACGGCGAGTTCGGCGTCGTTTAGCCGCCCGTTTATCTCGCCGAGCCGCTGGGCGAGATTGGTCAGGAGGGTGACACCGTCGTCCTCGCCGGTGCGCAGGCGCTGGGCGAGTTCGTCGGCCGTCAGCCGCCGTCGGGTCGCCGACGGACCGGCGGGGGGCCCACCGCGCGGTCGGGACGCCCGGGACGGCTGTGCCGAGGCCCCCCGCGGCGCCTTCCGTCCCGGCCCGCTCGTCACGATGACGGTGCCCGTCGCGTCCTCGGCGACGGGGTAGAAGCCCGTCCGGCGCAGCTCGGCGAGGACCGTGCCCAGTTCCACCGGGCTGGCCAGCACGGTGGGGGCGAGCCGGGCGAGGTGCAGCTTCGCCAGCGCCCGGGTGTGGAGGATCTCGGCGGTCGTGGGCTCGTCGGCGAGGACGGCGCTGCGCATCCCGCGGACTTGCACGTGTCCGTGCCGGCGGGCGACGTCGGCGATGAGGTATTCGAGCGGCTGCGGGAGACCGTGATCGGCTATGGTGCGTAGCTGTTCGAGCAGCTCGGTGGCGGACCATCCGGCGTCCATCGCGGCGCGGACGCTGGCGGAGGTGAACCGCCAGGTCCCGGCCGCGTCCCGGGACTCCGGCACCGCCGCGGCCCGCAGGAGCTGGGACATCGCCGCGCTGGGCTGGCCGGACACGACCGCGGTGAGATCAGACTGCAGGATCAGGCTGGACGGCGTCTCGGGCAGCAGCTCGGCGCAGCGGTCCGCCAGGTCCCGCACCGTCCTCGCGGCCTGCGCGGCGAACTCGTCCGCGGTCGAGACGATCATAAGCCCGACGGTGGCAGCCGCCGTGTCGGTGGTGCTCGGCGCGGCCTCGAGCAGAGCTTGGCCGAGCTCGGACAGGACGTCGAGGGCGAACACCCCGAGCAGCTCGGCCTCGCGGATCGCCGCCGCTACCTTGATCTTGCGGGTGGCGGCGTCGTAGCCGTGCAGGGGGAAGAACCAGTCGAGGTTCTCAGCCGTGAGCCGCACCGACCGCCCGCCGGCCGCCGCGCGGATCAGCACCCGGCGAATCTGGCCCGCCCCCGACTCGATGGGCAGGGGCGGCGGGACGTCCTTCTCGTCGGCACCCTCGCGGCTCGTCGGCGCGTGCTCCAGAGCGTGCCACGCCGCAGCCAGCGTCGCCCACTGATGGCTTGGCGACTCCTCCCGCCACTCCTGGAACCGCGAGCTCGGTGCGTAGCCGCCATCGGTGAAGGTCAGCAGGCCGGCGGCCGCGACCAGGTCGATCCACAGCGGCAGCTCGGCCAACGGTATCGACAGCCGCTTCGCCAGCCGGGCCCGTTCCCGCCCACCGACGCCTCCTCGCTTGAGCGCTACGACGGGGGCGGCGGCCTCGTCGAGCAGGGCGGTCACGGCGCGGATGGCGCCTTGTGCGGCCGCCTGGGAGCTCGACCGGACGACAGCCTCGTTCACCTCCGGCCGGGGAATGTCCGGCGGCCCGGTGAGTCCCTGGTCGTGCCTGGCCAGCCAGGCGGCGACCGCGACCTCACGGGGGAGCTCCGGCCGGTTGCCGACGCCCAGCACCAGCCCCGCGGTGATCAGCTGCCTGATGGGCTGCGCGGCTGCCCTCTGGTCGTGGACCTCCTCGAAGGGCGTGTAGGGGAACGTGTAGGGGAAGTAGCCGCCGGCCGTGGCCAGGCGCAGGTCATCGAGTTGCTGCCTCGCCGGGGCGGGCAGGGAAACGATGATCGTCGCGATGCGGCGGGCATCGGACATGAGTTCGGTGAGCCGCGCGGTCAGCTCGGTCTTGCGCAGGTTTTCGGCCGGAGCCCCGAGCGCCGTGACCGCCTTACGTAGATCCTCGACCAGGACGTTGTAAGCGATCTTTGCGACCGGGCGGGCGGAACTGATCTCCTCGACCCAGTGGTTGTGCAGCGGTTCCGGGAGTTGGACCACCGTGTCGATCCAGGCGAGGCCGCGGGCGCACAGATCGCCCACCCCGGCGCGCACCGCGTCCGGTAACGCACCCAACAGCTCGGCCATCCGGGGTACCGTCGCGGGCTGCCCCAGCAGCGCCGCCGCCTGGCCGACCCGGAGCGTGTCGCGGTTCAGCTCCCACAGCGCCGCCGCGAGCGAGTCCGGACTTTCCAGCCGCTGCGCGAGCTGCCCGAAACCACGGGGGACCGGCTCGACCAGCACGTCCGGACGCGAGCGGAGCAGAGCGGCCAGCGCCGGCAAGTCCAGATCCGCAAGATGGTCGGCGAACGATCGTGGTGTCATCCCTTCCATTCTTATCTGCTCTTATCTGCGCCGAGCGGGCACGACCGCCCGATCTGCCGGCAGCAGACACCCGAGACCACGGCCGCCCGTTCCCGATCCATCCGGATTGCGAGCAGACCGGTGGCGTCGGCGAACGGCATCGGCGCCCTCCGGGCGGTCGCCGGTACCGCGGGCCTCGCCGTCGTTGCCGGTGCGACCTCACCGGGTGCGGTCTCGTTGCCGGTGCGGCCTCACTGATAGCCGATGTGGAGGACGGTGGGGCTGGTAGGCGCATCGCTGTCGATGACGACCGTCGGCCCGTCCGGACCACCCCCGGGGCCACCGGCCCAGCCGAAGGTGAACATGTAGCTGCGCCCCGGCGCGATCCGGAGATGGGAGTTCTGATCCAGGAAGCGTTCACCGTCCACCGAAATTGACTGGACGTGCAGGATCCCCGGTCCTTTGTCGGTGATTGTCAGGTCGGTCTGCCGCCCGACGCCACTCACCGCGCCGGTCTCGTACGAAACGTTGATCATCGGGAGCGGATGATGCACCGGACGGCGGATCACGGCGCCGGCCGGCAACGCTGAGAACAGAACGAGCAGTATTGCGGTGACCATGATGGATACGGCGCGGCGGGACGGGTGCCGGGTACGGGCTGAAACGGATTGTGCGGCATCCCCCATAGCCCCGGAGCCGCCGGGGCGGACGGGCACCCGATCGAGGTGCGGGCGGCATACCGACCTGCCCGGTGAGGGGAGCATGGTTTCCTCCGCGCTGTATTTCCAGAAATCTGTCATCCCGGCTCGAGGATATTAGGGGCCCGGTACGCCGGGTGGCCAGGTCCTACGGGAACATCTCCACCGGACTGGAAACATGAGCCCATCCGGGGTATGCGGATACCCCTTGCGGGCACCCCCGGTGATGTGGGCGCAGCCGGTCACCCGGCCCGTACTCCCGGGCAAGGACCGGCCGCTGGAATGGTCCTCCCGGACGATGGTCAACGGTGTCAAAAGTGGTCAACGGCTGTCGACGCCGGTCAACGGCAGGCGTGGCCGCCGCCCGGACTTTCGCTGGTTCGGCACAGATGTATCGGTTCTCCCATCTTGATGAATATTGTCATCGATGGCCGGGCGGGCAGGGTGTTCCGGTGCCAACCGCATCGGGTTCTCACCGGCCCGGCCGTCCGCCCGATGCGCGGCCCGATAATCCGGACGGGAATACATAAACGTGAAACGGAATCGAAGGGCTCGGCGCGCCGTTGTCATTGAGTGGGGAAGTTCTGGTAGGGAATAGCGGATCGGAGAACACGTGAGAGACGCGAGAGAGGTTCAAATATGCGTCGACCCGTTAAGAGAAGAACCGGGCGAGCTGTCGGTGTCCGTCGCATTCTGGTGACCATCGGAGCCGCCGTCACGCTCGGTCTGCTCACCACCGGCGCGGGCTGCCAGCCGCCCGGACCGCCCTGCCC
>NZ_CDWTMO010000237.1:0-4543 GCF_977946435.1 Frankia sp. CgKIO3
TGAGTAGACGTCGCAAGACGTCGCCCTCATGCGGCTTGCTGGCTTCTTGCGAAATTCTGGAGGATGCTCGTCAGTTACTCCCCAGGCGGGGGCTGCCGTACATCTGCCACATAACGCCCCTCGAGGGGGGCGGTCACCGACCGCATCCGTGGTGTTCGGCGGATCCGGTGTCTCGCTGACAGCAAGAACATTACGGGTGGATGACGGGGGACGTCAAATCAATCCCTCGCCAAGATATATGATGTACGTCACACCTTCCCAAGACTGGTTCGTTGTGATCTTTTGATATGGGAGGCTTTGGTGGTCTGGGCCAGAGCTCTGGACCCCCGGAACACTGGGCCCGGAACACTCGTACAGAGCATCACCGGGTCGACTCACCTGGGTCGACGCGGCGACCGCGGGCCGCTGACCGTCGCCTCGCCAGCGAGCCAGAATCGCCAGGGCCATTCGGCCGCCACCCGGATCCCCACCCGGGGGCCGAGGCAGACCCGGCCGCCGGAGATACCGGGCGGGCCGGGAGGACGGATCCTCCGGCCCCCGGCCAGTGCCACCGTGATCGGCCCCGCGCCGGTGACCGGGGTTCCACTCAGTGCGCCGGTCACGGCGAGCGCCCGTCCCAACCGGCCGGGGCCACGCGCCAGGTCCGCCTCGACCAGGTGTGGGAAACGGCCCGCTACGAGGTCGCGACCCGCCACGACCTCTCCGGAGCGCAGGAACACGGCCGACGCCGAAGCGACCGGTCCGCACACCACGTTCAGACACCAGTGGACGCCGTAACTGAGGTAGACGTAGGCCCGTCCCGGCGGTCCGAACATGACGGCCGCGCGCGGCGTCGGGCCGCGCTAGGCGTGCGAGGCGGGATCGTCCAGCCCCCCGTATGCCTCAACCTCGGTGATCCGAACGGCGACCGGCCCGTGCCGGACCGTCGCACCAAGAAGGGCCGGTGCGACGACCAGAACGGGCCGGTCGTAGAAGTCCACCCCGTCCGGCGCGGCACCGTCCGTCGGTGCCATGCCGGGCGAGGATTCGGGTAGCGCCGTCAACCCACCGCCCAGGCCTGGTCCCGGTCCAGCACCGGACGCAACGCGGCGATCTGCTCGCGGACCCGGTCGGGAGCGGTCCCGCCGGGGGCCGAGCGGGCCTCCAGCGCTCCCCGCACCGACAGCACCTCGCGCACGTCCGGGGTGAGCAGCGGGTTGATCACGCCGAGATCGTCGTCCGGCACCTCGTCGAGATCGACGTCGTGGGCCACGCACCACGACACGAACTGGCCGACCGCCTCGTGCGCCTGACGGAACGGCACCCCTCGGCGCACCAGGTACTCGGCGACATCCGTGGCCAGCGCGAAGCCGTCGGGCGCCGCGGCGACGAGCCGCTCGCGACGGACCCGCATGGTCGCAACCGTGCCGGTCAGCGCGGGCAGCACCAGCAGCAGGGTGTCGACCGCGTCGAAGACCGGCTCCTTGTCCTCCTGCAGATCGCGGTCGTAGGCGAGCGGCAGTCCCTTGAGAGTGGCCAGGAAGCCGGTCAGATCCCCGATGAGCCGGCCGGACTTCCCCCGGGCCAGCTCCGCGACGTCCGGGTTCTTCTTCTGCGGCATGATCGAGCTACCGGTCGCGAAGGCGTCGTCCAGTTCGACCCAGCCGAACTCCCTCGTCGTCCAGAGCACGATCTCCTCGCCGAGCCGCGACAGGTGCACTCCGATCAGGGCCGCCACGAACAGGAACTCGGCGGCGAAGTCCCGGTCGGAGACCGCGTCGAGGGAGTTGGCGAACGCCCGGTCGAACCCCAGCTCCGCGGCCACCCCCTGCGGGTCGAGCGGCAGCGAGGAACCGGCCAGTGCCCCGGCCCCCAAGGCGCTCACCGACGCCCGGGCGTCCCAGGCGCGCAACCGGTCGATGTCCCGGACGAACGCCTGCACGTGTGCCAGCAGCTGATGACCGAAGGAGATCGGCTGGGCGTGCTGCAGGTGGGTCATCCCGGGGGCCGGGGTATCGACGTGCTGCTCGGCAAGCACGACCAGCGCATGGGACAACTCGGTCAGCCGCGCGGCCACCTCGCGGGCCGAGTCCCGCAGGTAGAGCCGCAGGTCGGTGGCAACCTGATCGTTGCGGCTCCGGCCGGCCCGCAGCTTTCCGCCCAGCGTGCCGAGCCGTTCGAGCAGACCGCGTTCGAGGGTGGTGTGGACATCCTCGTCCTCGACGGTCGGGCGGAACCGGCCCTGGGTGACCGCGTCGGAGAGCTCGTCCAGGGCGGCGAGCATCGCCGCGAGCTCGTCGGCGTCGAGCAACCCGGCCCGGTGCAGGACCCGGGCGTGCGACTTCGACGCGAGCAGGTCGTAGGGCGCCAGCCGCCAGTCGAACTGGACGCTTATCGACAGCCGGGCGAGCGCCTCCGCCGGGCCGCCGGCGAAGCGCCCGCCCCACAGCCGCATCGGCGCCCCGTCCCCGGGCGCCCCGTGCGTCATGTCGTTCCCGCCGGACGGGTGCGTCGCGGTCACGGGTTCAGCCGCTGCTCGCGCGCCGCCCAGACCTTCGTCGGCAAGCCCCAGAGCTCGATGAACCCGCGGGCGTCGCGCTGGTCGAACTGGTCACCGGCGTCGTAGGTGGCCAGTCCGTGGTCGTACAGACTGGCCGGGCTGCGCCGGCCGACGACCTGGGCGACGCCACCCACCAGCCGGATCCGCACCTCCCCGGACACTCCGGCGCTGGCGGAGTCGACGAAGGCGTCCAACGCGCTCTTCAGCGGCGAGTACCACAGACCGTCGTAGACGATCTCACCCCACCGCTGGTCGATGCTCCGTTTGAACCGGGCGACATCCCGCTCGAGCGTGAGGTCCTCGAGGTCCCGGTGGGCCGTCAGCAGCGTGATCGCCGCCGGGCACTCGTAGATCTCCCGGCTCTTGATGCCGACGAGCCGGTCCTCGATCAGGTCGATCCGGCCCACGCCGTGGGCGCCCGCCCGGACGTTGAGCTCGGCGACGAGATCGGCGAGCGGGAGGGAGCGCTCATCCAGCCCCACCGGGACACCGTCAGTGAACGAGATGGTCACCTCGTCGGGGGTCCGCGCGACGGTGGGGTCCGCGGAGTAGACGAAGACGTCCTCCGGCGGCTGGGCCCACGGGTCCTCGAGGACGCCGCACTCGACGGTGCGGCCCCACAGGTTCTGGTCGATGGAATACGGCGATTTCTTCGACACGTCGATCGGCAGGCCGCGTTCCTCCGCGAAGGCGATCGCCTTGTCCCGGGTCATCCCCGAATCGCGCACCGGGGCGAGCACGCTCAGCCCGGGGGCGAGCGCCGCCACCCCGACCTCGAAGCGCACCTGGTCGTTGCCCTTGCCGGTGCAGCCATGCGCGATGGCGTCCGCCCCGTGCTCGCGGGCCGCGGCGACCAGATGCCTGACGATGACAGGTCGCGACAGCGACGAGATCAACGGATACCGGTCCATGTAGAGCGCATTGCTCTTGATCGCCGGAGCGACGAAGGACTCGGCGAACTCCTCGCGGGCGTCGACGACGATCGACTCGACCGCGCCACAGGTGAGGGCGCGCTGCCGGATGGCCTCGAGGTCCTCGCCACCCTGGCCGACGTCGACCGCCAGCGCGACGACGTCGGCGCCGGTCTCGGCGCCGATCCAACCGATGGCCACGGACGTGTCGAGGCCGCCCGAGTAGGCAAGCACGACGCGTTCGGTCACAGTGCTTATCTCCTTATGTTGATTTATATCGAATAATATTGAATTATTGGAAATCATGCCAAACTGGTTAAAAAAGCTGATAAGTGCTATTTTTAGCAAAAATCAGCATTGTGTTTATTGAGGGTGCTGGGAAGGCCGGTTCACGGCGTCGCCGGTGCACCGCTACGCATCCTGGTCCGGCACGGCGGACGGTCCCATCGACGCTCCACGCGCCCGGCCGTCGGCGAGCCACAGGAGATGGGCGGCGAGCGCCGGCCCCCTCGGGCCGGCATGCCCTCCCTGACCAGCTGGCTCTCCCGAACCGACGGGATCTCCCGGGCCGACAGAACTCTCCGGACGGACCGGGGCCTCGGCGGCGGGAGCCGACCGGCAGACGACGAGCACCGTGTCGTCCCCCGCGATCGTGCCCATGACCCCCGGGAGCGCCTCCCGGTCGAGCACCGAGGCGAACAGCTGCGCGGCGCCCGACGGCGTGCGCAGCACGACCAGGTCGCCGTTGGCCTCCGCGGAGACCAGCAGTTCCTCGCAGAGCCGGGCGAGCGACAGCCGGACGATCTCCGCCGGCGCGAGGTTCGCCTCGACCGCGTAGACCAGGCCGCCGTCCGGACCGCGCACCTTGGTCGCCCCGATGTCCTCCAGATCACGGGACAGGGTTGCCTGGGTAACCTGGACGCCCTCGGCAGCCAGCAGACGCGCGAGCTCGGTCTGTGAACGCACACCGCGCTGACCGATCAACGCCGCCAGCCGAGCCTGACGGGCGTGCTTGGTCAACGGCGCGGCACGCCGGGCCCCTGCGCCTGCTTCCGAGGTCATCGCCCGGTGCCCCCCACCGGCGATGCGCCCC
>NZ_CDWTMO010000238.1:0-4479 GCF_977946435.1 Frankia sp. CgKIO3
GATCCCTATGGAACAAGGTGATGTTGCGGGAGGAGGTGCCGGTCGCACGGGGACATACGTGCGCGGGTGGAGCTGCGCGGGTGGATCCGCGCCGGTACATCCCTGCCGGCACTGGCTGGCCGGCACGGTCATTTCACCAGGATCGGTGCTCGGGGTCCGGGTGCCGCGTCGGGCTCGTCGACGCCGTTGGATGTCGACGCCGTCGGATGTCGAACCGGCATGCGGGCATGCCCTCCGGGTCGGCGGGCGCCGAGGTGAGGAGAGGGGGGTGCTGGTTGCGCCGGCCTCCGGTCGCGTCGGCTCAATGGCCGGCCAGGCCGAGGGAGCGGACCGGAGCGGTGGATCTCGGGAACGCGCTGAGGGTGCGCCGGGACGAGCGCGTCCGCCGCGCGGCTCAGCGCGCGGTACAGATGGCGGAACTCACCAGGGAGAAGTCAACGTGGCCACGCGTAACGAGAACGGCCGGACTGAACACCGGATGATCTCATCACGGCGGTCAACCTGCCGTCAACGCCGCAGGCCGATCGTGTGCCATTGCCTGGGCGCGCGGACGAGCCGGTGATCACCACGATCGCCTACGAGCACGTGGATCGCGTCCGTTCCTACGAGTTGCTCGCCCGTGAGCGGACCTGACCGGCTCGTCCTTCGACCCTTTGCGTCATCCGGGACCGGTGATTACGGTGGAGTGTGACGGATGACACTGAGCGCGGTTATCCGGGAGCGAGTGAATCCGGGAGCGAGTGGGAGACAAGGAGACGTCGTGTCGGACGACCGGTGCGGGATCACGGCGACGCCGTGGCCTCAGCCGGGTGGCCGCGCGGCCGAACTCACTCATCGCCGTCACATCGACACCTGCCGCGTCAACACGGCGGCCTGTCCCCGTTGACCTCCGGATGACCTCCGGAACATCCGGACCTTCCGCACCCCGGCCTCGACCTTCGATCTGACATCCGCCTCCGCGCGTTTGTCGGTCGATGCTCGATCCGGCCGGAACGAGGCGCTGGAGGTCGTCGTCAACGGCAGGAACGGCGCTGGCCATGACCGATCCCCTGGCATCATCGGAACAATCCCTGACTCCGGAGCAGCCTCCGGCGCACGGGCGATCCACCGCGACGGAACGGTCCGAGTCCGGCCGCTCCGAGTCCGAGCGGTCGACGGTGCCCGGACGATCCGAGGCGGCCGAGGCCTTCGTCCTGCGGGGGGTGCACGTCCTCGACAAGACCGGGCGCTTCGGTGAGCCGACCGACGTCGCCGTCGGCGGCGGGATCATCCATGCGGTCGGCACGCGACTAGGCCTCGACCGGGACGCCGTCGACGTTGATGCCCACGACCTGTGGCTGATGCCAGGGGTCGTCGACTGCCACGCTCACGTCACGCAGTCCACCTATGATCCGTTCGAGCTGGCGACGGCGTCGCTGTCCACGCGGGTCCTGCAGACCGCCGCCGCGTTGCGGGCGTCGTTGGCGGCCGGTGTCACACACCTGCGGGACGCCGGCGGCGCCGACGCCGGCATCCGGGACGCGGTCAGCGCGGGCACCGTGCCCGGACCGCGGCTCGCCGTGTCCGTCGTCGGGCTGAGCCGGTCCGGGCGGCACGGTGACGGGGCGATCATCGGTCCCGGGCTGGAGTCGGCCGAAGATGTTCTCATGCCGGACTATCCCGGCCGGCCCCCGCATACCGTTACCGAGGCGGGCAGCCTGCCGGCGTCGGTGCGGGGCGTTCTGCGTGCGGGTGCGGACTGGATCATGATCTACGCGAGCGGTGGGGTGATGTCCGCCCGGCCGGGGCAGCTCGAGCCGCAGTTCAGCCCGGTGGAGCTTGCGGCCGCCGTCGCGGAGGCCCGGCGGTACGGACGCCCGGTGATGATGCATGCCTTGGGCGAGCGGTCGATCGAGGCCGCGGTCGCCGCCGGAGCGCGGTCCATCGAGCACGGCATCGGGCTCACCGAGCCCGTGGCGGCCGCCACGGCGGCCGCCGGGGTGACGCTCGTCCCCACCCTGTCGCCCTACCAGGACCTGGCGGCGCTGGCGGCCACCGGAGTGCTGCCGGGCTGGGCGGTGGACCGGGCCGAGGCCACCGAGGCCGCGCTGGCCGGCACGATCGCGGTCGCCCGTGCGGCGGGGGTGCCGATCGCGCTCGGCAGCGACGCCCGGCACCGCACCCGGCACGGCATGAACCTGGCCGAGATCAGCCGGCTGCGCCGCGCCGGGCTCACTCCGCCCGAGGCGCTGCTCGCCGCGACCGCGACCGGAGCCCGGCTCTTCGGACTGGGGGAGGGAGCCGGCCGTATCGCCGTCGGCTCCGCCTTCGACGCGATCCTGCTCGACGCGGACCCCGGGGACCTGTCGGTCTTCGAGCGGCCGGGCGCCGTGAGCGGGGTGTTCCTTGGCGGTCGTGCGGTGCTGCCCCACCCGCGGCTGCCCGGGAACCTGGTCCGCCCCACCATGGTGATGGAAGAGGTGCCGAGAATCGCTCCCGAGCGGCCCGCGGCGTCGCCGTCCAGCTGACTCTCCCGTTTTCTAGAATGTTCACGAAATATCAAAAGAAATACCCTTAGGATTCGGAATGAAATAACTTGTTTACTTCGGGGTCCTCGCGAGCCCGTGACCTGCGAAGACGCATATTGGCTTGCATTAATTACTTCATTACGAATTCTTAGTATGGCTTCGCGGGCTTTCGTCGGATCCGCTCTGGGACGGCGATTGACCGAGATGCGGATCGGCCCCCGAAAGCTATTGTCGTAGGGGCCCTGCTGCCGGCTGACGTCAGGTGGCCCGGGTCATTTGCTGGTACTTGGTGCCGCGTCTCCAATGCCTGGAGGGTTCTCATGCAGCACGCTGAAATGATCAATAAGAACATGCGGAAGGCCATCGAGGAGTGTATGTCCTGCTCGGCCCTGTGCGAGGAGACGATCTCCTACTGCATGGACATGCCGGGCGCCATGATGGAGTCGGCGAACATGCGGCTGATGATGGACTGCGCAGCCGTCACCAGGATCTGCGCCGACATGATGTGCCGGATGTCGCCGATGCACGGGGAAATGTGCGCGATGTGCGCGCGGATCTGCGTGATGTGCGCTGAGATGTGCGAGAGGATGCCGCAGGATCAGCAGCTCGCCAAGCTCGCCGGCGCATGCCGATCCTGCGCGGAGAGCTGCAACACGATGGTGGGCGCCGCCGCCTGAGCGGCGTCCGGCCCGACGGCGCCGGGGCGTAGCCGGCGATCACCCGACTCCGCCCCGACGTCCGGGGCCGTGCAGCTGTGCGGCGGCACGTGCCACGTGCCACGTGGCCTCGGTCACGATTGGTGGCTACGGTTACGTATCCTCGGGCGGACATGGGGTGAAACACCTGAGTAACAATATTGACCATGTTGACAGGTAGCCGTCGGATAGGCAGAATATGGTCATGTCCTCCTGGGTGAATCGGAGGACCCCCCTGGTCATCCGTGGCCACATCGATTTCCTGCGAGTGGCCTCGTCCGGTTATCCGGCCCGGCCAATTCACGTGCTTTACTAGCCTCCTCGGCTTTCCCTCGCTCGGTGTTCTCTCTGGCGTTCTCCTTATGCATGGCCGCTCGATAGGTCTGTCTCCAGATCGTCATTGCCTGCGTGGACGCCAGCTGCCTCGGTATCGATGTCCGGTCAATACCGGGTACATCTCTGGACGGTTTCCGATCGGAGCATGCTGTGTCGTCCCTGGTTTCGTCAGCATACGTTTATCCGCGCCCCAATGGATATGTGGGGGGCCGGGAACCCGTTACTGGCCCAGCGGTGATCCAACCCACTCGAGAAGAGCCAATGTCGTCCTTCTCCCCGGTCGGGGAGAATCCGCTGAACATTTCGAGGGCCTGGCTTTCCGGCTCGCGCTCGACGGATATCAGGTGACGTTTCTCGACCACGGGAGAGACACCGTCCTCGCCCTTGGTGAGGCGCGTGCCCCCGAGGGTCCGTTCATCCTGCTGGGTTCGGACAGCGGGGCCCTGCGGGCGTTGGTCGGCGCCGGTTCGCCAGCCGTCCGGCCGGATGCCCTCGTGTTGCTCGACCTGCCGCTGGTGTACCGAAAGATCGCGGGCGAGGGTCCGGGACAGCCGATCCCACGGTCGCTGCCCGACCTGCCGGTCCTACTGTTCCACGCCGAGCGAGACGAGGTCAGCCCGCTTGCGCTGGTGCGCATGATGACGCGGACCGCGCGCCGGGCCCGGCTGGCGTCGCTACCCGGGGGGCGTGGCGTGCTCGCCGGCCCCGGTCGGCGTGCGGTCGGCGCGTACATCCTGCTGTTCCTCGAGAACCTCCGTGCCCCGCGGCTGGCCCCACGGCAACGGCAGCGGGACCGGCTGCTCGACTGATCTCGCCCGGTGCCGGGCGCGCCCGCGTGCCGCTCCGATCGGGGTGTGCCTCCGCGGGAGTCCCAAGCGCTCAGCAGGCGTTTCCTTGGCGGGTGCCGGCGCGAATCACGCGGGTCCATCGTCCGTCCCGTA
>NZ_CDWTMO010000239.1:0-2746 GCF_977946435.1 Frankia sp. CgKIO3
CGATTCCCAGAGCACCTACGAGGAGGCTTGTTCCGCAACCTTCAGTACAGATGATCCAGATCATTCCTCGTCGCCCCCAGGTGGTCCTTGCGTGATTGTCCGGATGGTTCGGGGGCCGGTCAGATCGGGCGGTGGGGCAGGCGTCCGCTCAGCGGCACAACAGAGCGTTGCCTGGGTGTTCTAGATACCGCGGTGTTTTAGATATCGAGGTCGACGTAAAGGGCGGCATGATCGGAGGCGGCCTGTCCGGCTCGGGTGATCTTGGGGTGGATCGCCCACTGGGCGGATGGGTGTTTGTTGTCGGGGTCGCCCCACAGGCCGGTGCGGACGATCTGCCCGCCGGTCATCCGGTCGGCGAGGTCGGGGGAGAGCAGGATGTAGTCGAGTCGGTTGCGGGCGGTGCAGGACTGGAAGGTACCGGGTCGGGGACCGGTGTCGAATCCGGCCCGGCTGGCGGCGTCCACGAGTGGGCTGTCGGGGCCGAGGAGGGGTTCGAGGCTGGGGAACGCGGGCGGGGATGGCTTGTTGAGGTCACCGACGACGGCGATGTATCGGGCGCCGGCGTCGCGGAGCGCGGTGTAGATTTCCGCCACCCGGTGGGCCTGCCGGCGGCGTAGCGGGTCGGGGTTTCCGGAGGTCCAAGACTGGCTTTTCAAATGGTTCGGCAGCACCCAGACGGTGTTGCCGGCGGGGGTGTGCAGTTCGTAGGCGGGGCAGTCGCGGCTGAACAGCGGCCGGTCGGGGCGGGCCGGGTCGGGGTCGTCGACGTGGCTGACGATCGAGCCGATCGTGTGGCCGGGTTTGGCCAGCAGGCCGACGTCGATGCCGCGGGGGTCGTTGCCGTCGATGAGCATCACGTGGGCGTACAGGCCGGCGAGCAGACTGGTGTTGAACCGGACCAGCGCCGGACGGTTTTCGGTTTCGATCACGGCGAGAACGTCGGCGTTGATGTCCGTGATGACCTGGGCGGTGGAGCGGATCCCGGTCTCGTTGACGGGGCCGGTGACCAGTTCGACCCAGCCGATCCAATCCTGCCGTCCGGCTGCGTCGATCACAGCGTCCTTACCGGGGGGGTTGGGTGAGGAAGTTCCCGCGGTTCTCGCGAAGCCGGGCCCACCGCGGCTGTGGATCCCGGCTGAGCTGCAGCCGACCCTCGCCGGTGCGGGTCAGGATCTCCATCGTTTCCAGGTCGGCGAGCATGTCGGTCTTGTCCTGAAAGGTATAGACCTCGTGCTGGGCGAGGGTGGTGAACCGGTCGAATGCGGCTAGGACCGGTCGGCCTTCGTCCCAGGTGGGCAGATTCATCGCCCGGACCCGTTCGAACAGGTTTTCCACGTTGAACGACGCCAGTCGCACCGGCCACCCCCACAGCACCGTCGTGTTGGCTCTGCTGCACAGCGTGGCAATCTGAGGGGCTACTGTCGACCCATCGGCAGGTGAATCTTTCGTGATCTTGATGGTCCACGCGTGGCCGTGCTTGTAGTAGTTCTCTTGATCTTGCATCGATCAAGATCATAGTATGGATGGGTAAGGCTCAAGTGGTACTGATATGACTCGGAATTGATCTTCGGAAGGGATCGGGCCTCCGGCCTGGGCCTATGCTCCCGCGATAGGACTCGAACCTATAACCTGCCGGTTAACAGCCGGCTGCTCTGCCAATTGAGCTACGCGGGATCGGGTGCCGTGCACCTGCCATGCACCTGACGTCGTCAGCCTACCTGAGGTTCGGGCGGTCTTGGACGTGGGGTAGGAATCAACCCGACGACACAACGTCAAGCGGCCGGCGGCCATCCGCCTGCACGTCCCTCGGTCTCCTGGGAGGCAACATGCGTATCAGGCCCAGCGTCATCCTGGCCCTCGGTCTCGGATACGTCCTCGGCGCCCGGGCCGGCCGGGAGCACTACGACGCCATCATGCGGCAGGTCCGTGACCTCCAGGAGCGCCCGGAGGTCCAGAGCGCGGCGGGACTCGTCTCCGCGCAGGCGGCCACCTTCTACCAGAAGGCCCGGGACCTGCTTGGCGCCCACGCCGGGCAGTCCGCGACCAGGCTGTTTACTCCCCTCGGCTCGCACAGCTCCAACGGTGTCGGATCCAACGGCGTCGGCTCGGTCGGTGCCCGCTGATCGGGGCACCCTCGCGCCGGAGACCCCGGAGGCCACCGATGAGCGGTCCCGGCGGGACATGCCGATGAGGCAGGCGAGGCCGAACGGGCCGGGACGACCGCACGCCTCCGGTCATCCCGAGACTCCGGACGGCGCACCGTCCGCCCTCGCCGGTCTTGTGGACCTGTTGGGCCGGCGCTTCGCCCTCGCCGTCTACTGGAACCTGCGCGGGACGGCCCCGCCGTTCCGCGCGCTTGTGGCGCGGCTCGAGGCGCCGCAGGCCCAGGTGACCCAACGCCTACGGGAGCTGCGCGAGGCCGGCCTCGTCGAGGTGAACGAGGCCGGCGAGTACCGGCTGACCGCGCACGGCCGTCGCCTGCAGGGAGTGCTGGAACCGCTGGCGGCCTGGGCGGACGAGTGGTCCGGGCTGAGCCCGCGCCAGCGCACGCCCCGAGGATCAGCTACCCAGGGTCACGGTGAGCCCTAAGTCCGGTGGACTCCCGCTTGATGGCAACATCCTGACACCGCGGGATGGTCACTCTCGAGAGGCATTTCGTGACAGCAAGATCACAGCTTGTCTTGAGCTCGTTTTAAGGATCTCTTAGGCCCGGTGGGGTGTGCTGGTCCTTGTCGAACGCGGTCGC
>NZ_CDWTMO010000239.1:2862-4587 GCF_977946435.1 Frankia sp. CgKIO3
GGGTGGCTGGCGAACTGGAGCAGCCTCACCCACCAGAGGTAACCCCGGCTTCTGCTGGGTCTCCCCAGCCCGGTCGCGGCCCGTCCCAGCCGCGACCCGGGCTCAGCCCTGCCCGCCGCGCGAAGCCGCCACGGACCGGCGTGCGCGCGAGGCCGTCGTGGACCGGCGTGAGGTCAGCCGCCGGTGAGCCGTTCCCGCGCTTCGGCGAGCCGCCGCAGGGTGGTCTCCCGGCCGAGCACCTCCAGCGACTCGAACAGGGGCAGTCCCACGTTCCGCCCGGTCACGGCGACCCGCACCGGTGCCTGCGCCTTGCCGAGCTTGAGACCGTGCCGCTCGCCGACCTCGGTAAGTCCGGCCTTCAGCGTCTCGGCTTCCCATTCGATCTTGTCGTAGAGGTCGTGGACGTCGGCGAGCAGTTCCGCCGCCGGCCCCTTCATCGCCTTGGCCCAGGCCGCGTCGTCGATTGGTACCTCCGGCAGGAAGAGGAAGTCGACCATCGGCACGATCTCCGACAGCACGGAGACCCTGCTCTGCGCCAGGGGGGCGAGGGCGGCGAACGCGTCCGCGCCGAACGCGGCCGGCTCCCACGGCGCGGCCGGTGCCGAGAGCCAGGGCCGGACCGCCTCGATGAACTCCTCGACGCTCAGCCGCCGGATGTACTCACCGTTGAACGCCTTGAGCTTCTTCTCGTCGAAGAACGCCGGCGACGGCTTCACGTCGGCAAGGTCGAAGGTGGACTCGATCGTCTCCCAGGGCACGATCTCGTCCTCGCCGGGCGGGGCCCAACCGAGCAGCATCAGGTAGTTCTTCATGGCGGCGGGCAGGTATCCCTCGTCCCGGTAGGACTCGAGCGCCACCTTGTCGCGCCGCTTCGACAGCTTCTGGCGTTTCTCGTTGACGATCACCGGGACGTGCGCCCACACCGGCGGCGCACCCGCGCCGAGCGCTGCCCAGAGCAGCTGCTGCTTCGGGGTGTTCGACAGGTGTTCCTCACCCCGGATGACGTGGGTGATCCCCATCTCCAGGTCGTCGACGACGTTGGCGAGCAGGAACACCGCCGACCCGTCGGCCCGCGCGACCACGAAGTCCTCGATGGTGTCGTTCGGGAACTCCGGCGTGCCGCGGATGAGGTCCTCGACGATCGTCACGCCGTCGTCCGGCGTGCGAAAGCGCAGCGCCCGGCCGGGACCCGGGGTGAGCCCGCGGTCCCGGCAGAATCCGTCGTAGCCGCGCTGCGCGTTGCCGGTACGTTCCGCCAAGGCCTCGCGCGTGCAGTCGCAGTAGTAGGCGAGACCTTCGGAGTGCAGCCGCTCGGCCGCGGCCCGGTGCCGGTCGGCGCGCGACGACTGCAGCACCGGACCCTCGTACCCGCCGGGGCTGATGCCGAGCCAGTCCAGCGCGCTGATGATGCCGTCGGTCCACTCCGGCCGGTTGCGGGACGCGTCGGTGTCCTCGATGCGCAGCACGAAGTCGCCGCCGGCGCGCCGCGCGACCAGCCAGTTGAACAGCGCCGACCGCGCCCCACCCACATGGAAGATGCCGGTGGGAGATGGCGCGAATCGAACCCGTACCCGCCCAGATCCCATGCCGCGCAGCGTACAGCGGATCTCGACGGGCGAACCGGGCGTGGGCCGATGGTGACCGGCCGCGGAATCGGTCTCCCGGGCGGCCGGCCACGCCCCCGTTCAGCCGAGGAGGTCGAGGAGGTCGAGGGGGGTGGTGGGT
>NZ_CDWTMO010000240.1:0-4440 GCF_977946435.1 Frankia sp. CgKIO3
TTATGCGAGGGCGTTCCCGTCGAATGTATGTTCATTGGTTGGGAAGTCCGTCCGCGAGGTCGAGAACGATCACAACGATGATCAGGAGGAGTATCCAGCGGAAGAAGCCGATACGACTCCAGACCTCGCGCGCGATGCTCCGGCCCGCCCGGCCGCCGAGCACCAGCAGTGCGAACAGCGCCCCGCCGACAGTGACGAGGAAGATCCCGGCATTGCTGTGGTCCACGGTCAAGACGATCGCACGCCGACCCCGGGGATCCCCGGAGAGCGTTTCTGTTCGGGTTGCGACCGAAGGTGACTGACCGTTCTCGCAGTCATCCTCCCCGTGCTCGCCGTCGGGCCGGTCGGGGTTGCGTTGATCGGCCTGGTACTGATCGGCCTAGTGCTGATCAGCGTGGTCACGTCGAGGCTCTCCCGTATGCTACTGAAGGTCGATGGAACGTGTAGTGTAGGCCGTGTGGGAATCGACGCTTACCCACCGCCAGGCCAACATGCACTGTCGGGCCAACGTGCCCAGGCGGGATGAAGGCACTCCCTTTCCCCGCCCGCCAAATCGCCGGTCGGCGCGCATCGGAGCGTGTTCGTCCCTACCGTGTTCCGGATGTCGACGGCACTCCTGACCGATCACTATGAGTTGACCATGTTGCGCGCGGCGCTCCGGTCCGGCGCGGCGGATCGTCGTGTGGTCTTCGAAGTCTTCACCCGATCATTGCCGCCGGGTCGCCGTTTTGGTGTGTTCGCTGGCACCGGCCGGCTGCTCGATGCGCTGGCGGACTTCCGGTTCGGGCCGCCCGAGCTAGCCGCTCTGTGGGCCGCCGATGTCATCGACGAGGTCACGGCACAGTGGCTGGCGGACTACCGCTTCGGCGGCGACATCCATGGCTTCGCCGAGGGCGAACCGTTTTTCGCCGAGACGCCAGTGCTCGCCGTCGAGGGCACCTTCGCTGAGACCGTGCTGCTCGAGACACTCGTGCTCGCCATCCTTAACCACGACAGCGCGATCGCGGCCGCGGGGGCCCGGATGGTCGGGGCGGCCGGGGACCGGCCCTGTCTCGAGATGGGATCCCGGCGCACCCATGAGGCCGCCGCCGTGGCCGCCGCCCGCGCGGCCTACCTCGTGGGTTTCGCAGCCACGTCGAACCTGGAGGCCGCCCGAGCGTACGAGGTCCCCAGCGTCGGTACCAGTGCGCACGCCTTCACACTCGTCCATCCGAGTGAGGCTGAGGCGTTCGCCGCGCAGATCGCCACCCTCGGTGTCGGCACGACGCTGCTCGTCGACACGTACGACGTCCCCGCGGGGGTCGCCGCCGCCGTCGCGACGGCGGGCGCCGAGCTCGGGGCTGTCCGGATCGACAGCGGGGACCTGGGTCGGGTCGCCGGCGCCGTCCGCGCGCAGCTCGACAGCCTCGGTGCGACCAGAACACGGATCATCGCGACCGGGGATCTGGACGAGCACGCCATAGCCCGGTTGGGCGATGCCCCGGTGGACGGCTACGGTGTCGGTACCAGCCTGGTCACCGGTGCGGGTGCGCCCACCGCGGGGTTCGTCTACAAGCTGGTCGAGGTCGACGGCGAACCCGTGGCGAAGAGGTCGGTCGGCAAGAGCACCCGTGGGGGGCGCAAGCGGGTCATCCGCCGCCATGACCTCAACGGCCGTGCCGTCGCTGATGTCATCTTTCCGAGCCCGCCGGGCTCGCAGCCGGCCCCGGACTGCTTGTCCGCGCCGTCCGCGCCGTCCGCGCCGTCCGGTCCGGGGGTGGGTCCCTCTGGCTCCGGGGACGTGCTCCCCGCGTCGCTGCGACCGCCCGACCCGGCCCGGGACCGGGACCTGTTGCGTCCGCTAGTGAAGGCCGGTGAGCCGGTTGGTGGCCTGACCGGGCCGGCCGGCACCCGGCGCGCTCGCGAGCACCATCGTCTGGCCCTCGCGGCCCTTCCCCCCATCGCCCGGGAGGTGGGCTACGGCCCGCCGTGCCTGCCCGTCGTCCACGCAGAGGGCCGTCCCTGAGCCGTCCCGGGCCGTCGGGCGGCGTCGCCCGCTGAGGTGCCGCTTTCGGCGGGAGGTCGAGGAGGGACCCGTGTGCATCGGCGCGGGGATGGCCAGACTGGAGGGGTGGCGCCCGCCTCTCCACCGAACCGGATCCGCGGTCCGTTGGACGGCGAGGGCGGGCGGCATGACGGTGACGCCGTCATGCCGCCCGCCCTCGCCGTCAGCGTGGACGTGGTTCTGCTGACCCTGCGCGCCGGTCGGCTCTGCGTCCTGGTCATCCGCCGGGACGATCCCTCGTTCGGCGGATGCTGGGCACTGCCCGGTGGTTTCGTCGACCGCGACGAGGATCTCGACGCCTCGGCCCTGCGGCAGCTCGCGGCCGAGACGGGCGTCACGACGACCGGTCACCTCGAGCAGCTGCGGACCTACGGCGGCGCGCACCGCGACCCGCGTGTTCGGGTGGTCAGCGTGGCCTACCTGGCCCTGCTGCCGAACCTCCCGCAGCCGCCGCCCGGCCGGGACGGACCGCGGGCCCGCTGGTGGCCGGTGGAGGATCTGGACTCGACCGACGGCCCGACGCTGGCCTTCGACCATCCGCGGATAGTGGTGGACGGCGTGGAGCGGGCCCGGGCCAAGCTGGAGTACACTCCGCTGGCCGCCGCTTTCTGCGAGGACCAGTTCACCTTGGCCGACCTGCGCCGCGTCTACGAGGCCGCGTGGGGCGTCGCGTTGGACCCGCCGAACTTCCGCCGCAAGGTGCTGTCCACGCCGGGATTCGTCGTGCCGCTGGGCCAGCGCACCTCCCCGCGCGGTGGCGGTCGGCCCGCCGAACTGTATCGGCGTGGCTCGGCGACCGCGCTGCACCCGCCGCTGCTGCGCCGGTCCGTCTGAGGACATTCCTCCAGGCCGGTCGCGCAGTTGTCGCCCGCCGCGGCCGGGGGGTCCGGGTCGGCCGCGGCCAGCCACTCGACGATGCCCGCGACGGCGTCCCGGCAGGTGCCGCATCCAGTGGTCGCCCGGGTACCGGTGACGATCGCCGGCAGGTCACGTGCCCCGTCCAACCAGCAGCGGGTGATCCCGTCCTTGGTCACGTTGTTGCACCGGCAGATGGTGACCCGGTCGGGCAGGGTCGCCGGACTGTCGGTGACGGTGACCTCGGTCCGGGCCGGGAACAGCAGGCTACGCCGGTCGGCCGGCACCGGAGCTTGCCGGTCGAACAACTGCGCCACGGTCCCCACCGTCGGGTTGTCACCGAGCATGATCGCGCCCACCAGTCGGTCCCCGCGGATCACCAGCTTCTTGAAGGTGCCCCGGGTGACATCGACGAACTGCAGCACCTCGGCGTCCTCGTCGAACTCGTCCACGTCGACCTCGCCCATGGTGGCGAGATCCACTCCCGGCGCCTTGAGCCTGGTCACGGGCCGGGCGCCGCTGTAGCGCGCGGCGGGGTCGGCGCCGGTGACAAGGTCAGCCACCACCCGGACCTGGTCCCACGCCGGCGCCACCAGTCCCTGCACCGTCCCGTCGTGCTGCGCGCAGTCACCGACCGCGAACACGGCCGGATCGGCGGGGGAGCGCATCTGATCGTCCACCACGATCCCGGCTTCGACCGGCAGGCCGGCCGCCGCGGCAAGGCCGGTCACCGCCACGACGCCGGTCGAGACCACCAGCAGATCGGCGTCGAGCACCTCGTCGCCGGCCAACTCCACCCCGGTGAGCCGCTCGTCGCCATGGATCCGGACGACCCTGGCCTCGAGCCGGGACCGCACCCCGAGTCCGGCCAGCGTCCGGGCCAGCACCTGTCCGGCCCGCCGGTCGAGCCGGCGGTTCATCAGGTGACCCGCGGCGTGCAGGACCGTCGTGTCCAGACCGCGGCGGACCAGGCCGCGGGCCGCCTCCAGGCCGAGCAGGCCGCCGCCGAGCACCACCGCGCGGGTGGCCCGTTCGGCCTGGGTGAGGATGCGCCGGCAGTCGTCGAGAGTGCGGAACGCCGCCACTCCGGGTAGCAGCGTCCCATCCGGTCGGGTCAGTCCTTCGATCGGTGGCAGCCACGCCCGGCTCCCGGTGGCGAGGATGAGTACGTCGTAGGCGACGACGCTGCCGTCGCCGGCCGTGACGGTGCGACGCGTACGGTCGATGTGGTGTGCCACCACGCCGACCCGGACGTCGACCAAGGCGCGCGGGGGCGTGTCGCCGTCGCTGTGGCCGCCATCGCTGTGGCCGCCGCCACCGCTGTCGCCGGACGTCGCATGGTCGACCAGGGTGATGTCGGCGAGATCCGCCTTTCCCGACAGGACGTTCGACAGCAGGATGCGGTTGTAGGCGGGATGCGGTTCCTCCCCCGAACACGGTGATGATCAGGTTGGGGTCTCGGGAACGAAGCTCACTGATCATCCGGGAGCCCGCCATCCCATGCCCCACGATGACTAAGGGATCGTCATTAAATAAGTTGA
>NZ_CDWTMO010000241.1:0-3799 GCF_977946435.1 Frankia sp. CgKIO3
TATGGGGTCGACCGTCGCCTTTGAGGTGACCCGCCGGTTGGAGGCGGCGGGCGGCCCGGTGCCGTTCGTGCTGTTCGCCTCCGGCCGTAGAGCCCCGTCGACCTCCCGCGCCGAATCCGTGCATCTCCTGGACGACGAGGGTTTCCTACGGGAAATCCACGCGCTTGGTGGAACCGACCCGCGCATCCTCGCCGATCCCGAAATGCTGGAGCTGATCCTGCCGCCCACCCGGGCGGACTACCGGGCGATCGGAACGTATTCCGCCCCTTCGGACGCGGTGATCGGCACGGCGATTACCGCGCTGGTCGGGGATTCCGACGCCAAGGCCACCGTGGCCGAGGCCGAACAATGGCGGGCGCACACGACCGGCGCGTTCACGCTGAAGGTCTTTCCCGGTGGTCATTTCTACCTGTCGGACCAGCAGGCCGCCGTCATCGACACCGTCTCGGCCGGACTGGTTCCCGCGGCCACCGCGGGTCCCTCGCTCTGACCCGTCGGCCTGCCCCGCCGGCCGGCTCGTCGGTCAACGTTGTCGACCTGGACGTGTCGACCTGGACGTGACCCCCGCCACGGGCACCGGCGGCACCCCGGGCGGGATCCGCGTCAGCGTATTTCGTTCGGGGCCGTGGCACCGCGGCTACGCTTCGACCGTGCGGTACGGGTCGGGACGCAAGGGATACGAGGGGCACGAGGGAGACGAGGGAGACGAGGGAGACGAGGGTGCGGTGGCCGGCCTGCTCGCCGCGGTCGCGGCCGAGACCGGCGCGTCCGCGGGGACCCCGCCGTCGCGGGCGATGTCCCGCGCCTACCGGGAGTTGTCCGACCGGTATCGCGCGAACGCCGCCACACCGGGCGACGGTGAGCTGACGGCGGATCACATCCGGGCCTACCTCGCCGCCCGCCTGCCCGCGACGCTGGCGGTCACCCGCGCGGTTCTCGGTGAGGTGGCGCTGCGCCGCCCGGACTGGCGGCCCGGGTCCGTCCTCGACCTGGGCGCGGGTCCCGGGACGGCGACCTGGGCCGCGCTGGCGGTCTTCCCCGGCGTGACCCGGGCCGTCCTGGTCGAGCGGTCCGCGCTGATGATCGACGTCGGTCGCCGGCTGGCCCGCCGTGGTGGCGCGCCGGCCTTGGGCACGGCGACCTGGCAGCGCACGTCCGTGCTCACCCCGCCCGGCGACGGCGCGGACCGGGCCGACCTGACGGTGGCGGCCTATGTGCTCGGCGAGCTCGCCGACGGCGACCGGGCCGCAGCCGTGGCCGCGTGGTGGCGGGCCACCGCGGCGGAGCTGGTCGTCATCGACGCGGGAACCCCGGCCGGCTTCGCGCGGATCCACGCCGCGCGCTCGGCGCTCGTCGAGACCGGCGCGACCATCACCGCGCCCTGCCCCGCCGACGACGACTGCCCGATGACGGCGGGGGACTGGTGCCACTTCGGCCGGCGGGTCGAGCGCAGCGCGCTGCACCGGGCGATGAAGGACGGTGCGCTCGGGTACGAGGACGAGAAGTACTCCTACCTCGTCGCGTCGCGTCGCGTCGCGTCGCGCCGCCCGCGCACGCCGCTGGCCGGGTGCTGCGCGCGCTCGGGCCACGTCCGGCTGACGGTCTGCGAGGCGCCGCGGCAGGGTGACGTGGTCGTTTCCCGCAGTGAGAAGAAGGCCTACCGCTGGGCCCGGCGGGCCTCCTGGGGTGACGCCGTCCCGCCCGGCATCGGGCCGCGCTGACCCGCCGTTACCGGCGGGACCCGCCGGTGACCTGAATCCGGTGACCTGAACCCGGCGACGGGAACCCTTTGACCTGGTACCCGGCAGTCGTGGTCGGTTACCGG
The DNA here is from genome assembly GCF_977946435.1 of Frankia sp. CgKIO3. Lineage (NCBI taxonomy): Bacteria > Bacillati > Actinomycetota > Actinomycetes > Frankiales > Frankiaceae > Frankia > Frankia sp. CgKIO3. The sequence continues at coordinate 1,826 of NZ_CDWTMO010000241.1, forward strand.
CTGTCTACTCTTATGTCTGTTATGTCGTGCCGGTGCGCGTCGAGGCCGGTCCGTCAGACGGACGGCGGGGGCGGAGGGCGGGCGGATGGACATGACCGGCTCGGCATGGCGGTCCCCGCCGGCCATTCACTGCGCATGAGCACCGATATCCGGACGTCCGCGTCGTCGGGGGCATCGGCGCGGGAACCGGGGACGGTACCGGACTTGGCGGTGGTACCGGAGCCGGGGTTGGTACCGGAGCCGGCACCGCCCGCGGTACCGGCCCGCCGCCGCGCCCGCCGCCGGTCGGGCCGCACGCCGGCGCTGATCGTCGCGGCCATCTGCGGGTGCTCGTTTGTCGTCAGCCTGGTCCTGCAGGCGACGCTGTACCGGCACGGCTCGGGTGACGCGGACGAGGCGGCCTACGTCCTGCAGGCGCGCATGCTGCTCGATGGCCGCCTCACCCTGGACGCGAACACCGTCGAGCCGTTCTTCCGGCCCTGGCTGACCGGGGAGCACGACGGGCGGGTGTTCACCAAGTACCTGCCCGGGTGGCCGGCGCTGCTCGCCGCGTCCCAGGCGTTGTTCGCCACCATGGCCGTCGCCCCGGCCCTGGTGGCGGCCGGCTGGGTGGCCGGGACGTACCGGCTGGCCCGCGAGCTCTTCGACGACGCGGTCACCGCGGTCACAGCGGCGGTGTTCGTCGCGCTGTCCCCGCTCGCCCTGGTGCACACCTCGTTGCCCCTCGCCTACGCGTGCGGAGCCGCAACGCTGACCCTGGCGTGCGCGGCGCTGCTGCGTGGCGGCCGGACCGGGGCGCGGCTGTCGCTCATCGGTGGCGGGGCAGGCCTGGGATTCGTCCTGCTCCTGCGGCCCTTCGACGCGGTGATCGTCGCCGTTCCCGTCGTGGTGTTCGTGCTGGCGCGGCTGTGGCGGTCCGCGAGTGGCCGGTTCGTGCGTGCGGTGGCGCACCGGACCGCCTGGGCACTCGCCGGCTTGGCGCCGTTCGTTGTCGTGCTCCTGGCGTACTGCTGGCGGGTGACCGGTTCTGCGCTCCGGGCGCCGCTGTCGGCCTCCGATCCGCTGGACCGCTTCGGTTTCGGGCCGCGTCGCATCCTGCCGTCGGAGCCGACGTTCCTGTTTACCCGCCGGCTCGCCTTCGAGGCCCTGCACGGTACCGTCGCGGCGGCCCCGAGTTGGGTGTTCGGGGGCGTCGCGGTCTTCGTGCTCGCGATCGTCGGCGCGCTGCGGGCGCACCGCCGTCCCGAGCGCGTCCTGCTGGTCGTCATCGTCGCCGCCGTCGGTGGCGGCTACTTCTTCTGGTGGGGTTCGGCGTTCGCGATGCCGGGCCTGCTCAACGGACTCGGCCCGCACTACCATCTGGCCGCGTTCGCCCCGATCATGATTCTTGCCGCCGACGGCGCCCGCCGGGTGTGGTCCATGAGCGAACGGTGGTTCGCCCCGTGGCCCGGCACCGGCTCCCCGCCGGCCCGGACCGTCCCACGGCGACCCGTCCCGCGCGGACCCGTTCTGCGTAGATCAGGTCTGCGCGGACCCGTCCTCGTGGTCCTCGCCGCCGCGGGCCTGATCCTCCTCACCGTGGACGCGATCCCGGACAAGGTCGCCGGCCAGCGATGGGTGAACGACCGCAACGCGTTCCTCGACGCCCTGCTGCCGGACCGCTACCCGGGCCCGGCGGTGGTCGTCGTGACGCCCGGCGTCCCGAGCCGTTACACCCAGGTGCCGTACCAGATGCTGCGGAACACCCCGGACCTCGCCGGGCCGGTGGTGTACGCCGCCGACATCGGTGCCGGCACGGCCACCCTGCCCGACCGGATGCCGGGTCGGGCGGTCTACCGGCTGCGTCCCGACGAGATCGTCGACCCGGCCGCGCCCGCGAGCTACTGCGGGTTCTTTACCGCGCTGCGCCAAGTCGCCGGCAACCGCGTCCGCGTCCAGGTGACGGCGCGCGATCCCGGTGGTGCTGGCGGTGCT
>NZ_CDWTMO010000241.1:4118-4726 GCF_977946435.1 Frankia sp. CgKIO3
CTGGCGGTGCTGGCGGTGCTGGCGGTGCTGGCGGCACCCTATACATCCGGTTGGGTGCCACGACCAGAACCGTCCAGTTCGGGCCCGCGGACGCCGGGCCCGCGGACGCTCCTGGGATCACGCACACCTTCACGGTGACGACCGGCACCCCGCTCGGACCGGACGAGTTCGGCATCGCCGGTGCGACGCTGCCCGACGAGCTCGTCGTCGGGTTCACCGTGCCGACGGGAGCCGGTGCGGCACGCTGGGAGGAGCGGATCCCGCTGGCCCGGCGTCCCTCCGGAGAGCTGGCCCTGCTCGTGCCCGGCCTGGGCTGGCGTCAGGTGCCGAACCGGCCCGGAGCGGGATGGCTGCCCGCCCCGGTCCGTCCGGCGCTGGTCGTCTCGGTCGGTGCGACGTGACCGGGGAACGGATCGTGACCAGATAATTCGATGGATTTGACCGGTGCGGCGCCGGGGTCAGACCCAAATCCGCCAGTAGCGTGATGGTGGTTGTTTGCCGGTCGGTTTTGTGATCGAAATCGGCGGGGAGGGCTTCCCGGCCGGTTTCGGGTACGCCGAGGGCCCGGATGTCGCTCCGGGCGGGCGGCCGGGGTCCTTTCCGGGGTG
>NZ_CDWTMO010000242.1:0-4398 GCF_977946435.1 Frankia sp. CgKIO3
GGGGATCGGGGGATCGCGGAACGGGCCGCGGCGGCGGCGATCCCGGATTCTAGGAGGGAACGCGGGTGTCAAGGGGACTGCGTCAGACGCTCGGCGCCAGCTTGGCCGCCACCGTGCTGGCGGTGGGGCTCGCGGCGTGCGGTTCCGGGGACAAGGCACCGGCTCCACCCGCGGAGATCGTCCTCAACCGGGGGCAGGACTCGTCGATCCCCTTCCGCACCGAGGCCGACGGCGAGGTGCTCCTGGACGTCACCACCACCGCCCCAGGGATCTCCTGGGGCTCCCCGGGCGGCGAGTCCGCGGTGTTGTCGCTCTACGTCGACACCGCCTACGCCACCGACCTCGTGATCCCCACCTCCTTCCCGATCAAGCGCAGCCTCGCGCTGGGTCACCTGGCCGCCGGCAAGCACACCCTGCGGACGCTGTTCGCCGCGGACCGGTCGCCCCGCAACGCCGCCACGGCGCGCCTGACCGATCTGACCTTCCGCACCGTCACGCCGCAGGACAACGGCTACCAGGCCCTGGCCCACGCGCCGGTGATCTACGGCCGGACGGCACCGGCCGCCACCGCGAATCCGATGGCCGGCGGGCCGTTCCAGAACGCCGTCACCGACACCCCACTGCTCGCCTTCCACTCCGAAGCGCCAACCGCGATCGCCGGTCATCGCCTGCTGACCTACTCGATGGTGTGGAGCAACGAGGACGAAGGCACCCCGACCCCGGCCCTGATGGCGTTCTGGGGGCGGACCACCGACATCGAGTGGACCTACCAGGTCGAGATCGACGCCACCGGCAACGCCATCCCCGGCAGCGCCGTGATCCAGGGTCCGGAGCACACGTCGCAGCCGTTCACCGGCCGGTACGAGGGCACGCACCCGCTGCTCGGGACCTGCACGCGCAGCAACAGCATGTGCCAGAACACCAACGGCCCGATGCGGTTCGCCCTGTCGGCCGCGGACACCCTCGACCCGAACGCCGAGGCCCCTGAACGGGAGATGGACCGCAACCCGTGGACCTACTGGGTGATGTCCCAGGAGGTCGCCCGGGAGGGCAAGGTCGCCGACGCCCCGGTCCCGAACTCGCGCACCCGGATCAGCGACCCGCGTAACTACCTGTACCTGATCGTCCGGAAGAACACGGTCGGCACACCGAACACCGCCGACGCCTGGGTCGGGCTGTCGGTCGGGGTGCGGCTCGCCGGCAACCCCGAGACCTACCGGTCGAACAAGACCTACCCTGCCTGGTCCATCGAACGGGACGCGCCGGCCGCCACGGCCGTCGAACTCCCGCCCGGGCCGGTCGCGGAGGACATCGCGTCCATCCAGGCGACCCGGGTCGTCGGTGCGGGTGCCGACACCGGTGCGCGCATCCAGGTCGACTCGATCGAGCGGGCGTTCCTGCTGGGTCCGGACGGCCTGCCGCAGCAGTCGTTCCTGTTCACGCCGACGAAGGTGACCCTGACCGCCGCCGCGCCGACCGCGACCCTGTTCCGCCGTTCGCAGGGCGGCTCCTGATCCCGTCCGGGATTCCCTGATTCCGTGGTGGACCCTCACCCACGTGTGGTGGACCCCGGGGTGTGCATCGCTCCCAGGGTCCGACCGTGCGCCCCGGCCCGCTCGGGGGCTCCGGTGCGCTCGGGGGTCTCGGCTGGCGCCGGGCGCACGGCGGCCGTCGGCATGCTGTCGAGCGTCCGCACGTCCCGACCGACGGGCAGCTGGGCGATGCTGCCGACGATGGCGGTCGGCCGGTAGGGAAACCGGTCGACGTCGGTGATGGACGTGATGCCCGACAGCACCAGCACGGTGTCCATTCCGGCCTCCAGGCCGGCGACGACGTCGGTGTCCATCCGGTCGCCGATCACCACGGTGGTCTCGCTGTGCGCGGACAGGGTGTTCAGCGCACTGCGCATCATCAACGGGTTCGGCTTGCCGACAAAGTACGGTGTGACGCCGGTCGCCCGGGTGATCATCGCCGCGACCGCCCCGGTGGCGGGCAGGAGACCCTCCACCGAGGGACCGGTGGGATCGGGATTCGTCGCGATGAAGCGTGCGCCGTCGCGCACCAGCCGTACCGCTTTGGTGATTGCCTCAAAGCTGTAGGTCCGAGTCTCCCCGAGGACGACGTAATCGGGTGACCGGTCGCTGAGGACGTAGCCGATGTCGTGCAGCGCCGTGGTCAGGCCCGCTTCGCCGACGACGTACGCCGATCCCTGGGGGCGTTGGGTGTGTAGGAAGAGCGCGGTGGCGAGGGCCGAGGTCCAGATCCGCTCCGGCGGGATTGTGAGTCCAGCGCCAGCCAGTCGGGCGGACAGGTCGCGGGCCGTGTAGATCGAGTTGTTGGTCAGCACGAGAAAACCCAGGCCTGCCGCGCTGATCCCGGCCAGAAAGGCATCCGCGCCCGGAATGGGATGTTCCTCATGGACCAGAACACCGTCCATGTCGATGAGATAGTTCTCGATCAGATGCTCCGCCATGACCCCCGATTCTCCCCGCCGGCGCTCGATGCCGTCTGCCGGGTGGTCCCCACTCGGCACCATGATGGGGCCCACCCGGCCCGGACGATCCGGCGGGTTCGGTCGCCTCGCCTCACCTCGCCGGGTTCGGGTGATCCCGTCTCACAGCACCGCGATGGCGGCGATCTCCGGTTCGGTGGGCGACATCAGATACAGGGATGGGACGATGAGCCAATCGGCGAATCCCCCGTCGCAGGCGTAGGCCTGCGCATGGCCGGGCGACCGGAACGGGCCGATTACTCCCTGCACCTGCCGGGTCCCCTGCTCCAGGACGATGATCGCCCAGCTGCCCGTCCGGTCCGGTGCGGGTGTCCCCCACTCCGACTCCGACAAGTCCATCACATAGTCCATCTGTGCCCCTTCGCGAACGTCCCTCACCGGTATTCACCAAGCCGCGGGGTGGTAAAGCACCCGGGATATCTTGACGCTTTCACGCAGCTTTGCGCATCGAAACGCCGGATGTCGACCTGGGTCGGTCCGGGATCCTCCGCCGGCAACGGCCGGGTGCGTCCCGTTCGTACATCCGTGAGTACATCGCCGAGCCGGCCGGGAGCGGAACGCAGATGTGTGTGACGAAAATCGAAGTTCCCGTGTGGGGATCCCCTTGGGAGGGAGGAGAAGACGGTGCGTTTTCCCGCACCGACACTCGGGTGATGTCGCAAGCCGGTACTTTGCCCGCTGCCCGCGCTCGCGGTCGTGCAGCCGCATCTACCGCCGCGCATACCGCCGGTCCGGCGTATTGCTATGGCGGTGGCCGGGACAGCCGCCCCGGAGCCGCAGAGCCCCGGAGCCCATTTGGCGGTGCCCGTCTGGCGCTGCCCGTCTGGTGGTGCCCCTCGCGGTGTGCCCCTTTGGTGGTGCCCCCCCGCGGGGCCTCTTCGGTGCCCCCGCGGCGCCTCGGTGCCGCAGCGGGAGGTTGAACCGGGTACGTGGGACGCCGGGCGTCGCGTCACCGGCGCGGTCGGGAGTCGCTCCCGACGCAACGTCAGGATTGAGCTGTGCGTCTGCTTTGTCGCTGACTTCTTGCTATCTGGGGGACCCGTGAGCCGGCGCCGGAGCGACTACCGCACCTGGGAGGGAACTGACCAGGGAGGAACGTCGACGCGGGCCGGCAGTTCTTTCCGTGGTCGGGGTCGTGGCGGTGGTCGTGGTGTTCCTCGTCGTCGGGTCCGGTGGCGGGGCCGGTGCGGCGGCACCGCCAACCACCGACGTCAAGGCCCGGCTCACGTCCTGGTACGCCACCACCGCCCAGGTCCGTTCGGAGGTCGTGCGGGCGGTCAACGCGGTACGGGCCGACATTCAGGCGGCGGACGGCATGTCGCTGAAACCGGCCTGCGCCGACCTGGGGCGGGCCGTCGACCGCATCGGACCTCTGGGCCTCCCGCCCGTCAAGAGCGTGAGCAGGAGTTGGACCGAAGGCGCCGGTGCCTACGCCCAGGCGGTCACGGCGTGCGGGAACCTGTTCGACGGCACACCCGTCCCCCCGCCGGTGCTGCTGCAGCGCACGACCGACGCCCTCAACGCCGGCGACGGGCACTGGACCATGCTCGTCGCCCAGATCGGGGCCCCGGCGCAGATCGTTCCCACCGGCTGAGCGCACCCGGCCGGCCGCTCGCCGGACGACTCGGCCCGCACGTCCTGTCAAACTCGGCTACGTGGACTTCTTCCCGGGCTTTGAGCGCGATGCCCGACCCGCGTGACCTCGACGACGCCCTGCGGTCGGTCCGACCGGCGAGCGAGGACGACGTCGACGTGATGCGCGACATCGAGCGGGCCGCCGGAGTGCTGTTCGCCGGGATTGGGATGACCGACATCGCCGGACATTCTCCGCTTTCAGCCGAGAAGCTGGCGGAGTATGTCGCCGGGGGGCGGGCCTGGGTGAGCGA
>NZ_CDWTMO010000243.1:0-4387 GCF_977946435.1 Frankia sp. CgKIO3
GCCGGCCACCACAGCCCCGCCGGCCACCGCCATGCCCGGCACCGCCGACACCGCTACGGACACCTCCGGCACCGCCGGTGCCCGGCCCGGCGGCCCCCCCGGGGTGGCGGCAGCTCGCCTCGAACGATCCTGAAGCTCCGCCCCGGACAGGCCGGTGACGAAGCTGAGATAGCCCGGCACCAGCGGAAGGACGCAGGGGGAGAGAAAGGAGAGCAGTCCCGCGGCGGCGGCGACCGGCGCGGCGAGCAGGACCGGCCCGTCGGTGATGAGCCCGACCACGCTCACCGCGAGTTCTCCGCCCCGGGGCTCACCGCGGGTTCTCCGCCCCGGGCGAACGGCGCCCGCTCACGCCTCGGCCCGCAGACGGCTCAGCACGGGCTTCAGGTCGTCGGGCAGCACACCACCGGTGAACCGGGCCGCGATCCGCCCGTTCTGGTCAAGCACGAACGTCGACGGGAGGCCGGGAGCGACCGGCCAGCCCGCGGCGAGGGTGCCCAGCTTGTCGACGATGCTCGGGTAGGACTTGCCGTAGTCCCGCGCGAAGGCCTTCGCGCCGGAGACGGTGTCCTTCTCGTTGACACCGAGGAACGCCACCGTGGGGTTGTCCTTGGACAGCTGGACCAGGCCTGGCGTCTCCGCGCGGCAGGGAGCGCACCACGAGGCCCAGAAATTGATCACAACGATCTTCCCTCGGTAGGACGCGAGGTCGAGGGAGGTCCCGTCGAGGGTCTTACCGGACAAGGGGGGCGCGGGATGCCGGTTTCCGGGAGCGGCGAAGTCCTGCCCGGCCGCCTGCTGGACGAAGCCGTAGCCCCCGTCACCGGTGGCATCGACCGAGTTCGCCCCGGGGGAGCAGGCGGCCAGCAGCCCGGCCGCCACGAGCGCCACGGCGGCCGGGGCGACGCATCCCGCCCGGCGGACACGGCGGGCCGACCGGGCCCGGCGCATCCGCCGCATCGGGGCAATGCCTGTCACCAGCGTGCCCGAACTGTCATCCGACGCGGACCGCCATCCCTTCTCCGCCACGCGAACCAGTATGTGCCCTGCCCCTTCCCACCCGGGAACCTGTCTACGACCAACTGTAGAACTCAACTCAGGGTAGGTGGCGGGGCCGCGAGACGCGCATGGGCTTCTCAACAAAGGACACCTGTGGGCTCCATGCCAGGCGGGCACCGTTCTGTCGCCGGGCAGGCACCGTTCCGCCGACGTCACCGGCCGCCGGCCACCGGCGGGACCGGGAGCGGACGGTAACCGCGGATCTGAAAACGGGCCGTAACGGGGACACTCCCGGGGAAGGCGGTTTCGGCCCGCCGGCGCAGCTGGTCGGGCGCACGATGATGGCCGGTCGGGCCCATCAGAGCCAGGTCGACGATCTGGTCGGTGTTCAGCGTGAGCGGAACGTCGACGCGCTCGACGATGATCGGCTCGAACCGTCCGGTGGTTCGTTCGTCGAGCCGGTCGCTCTTGCCCGCCTGTATCCCGACGAGTCCGAGCGGGCCGTGCAGCTCGGCGAGATGGCCCGGTCCGGGGGTGACGACGATAAGCAGCCCGTCGGGGCACAGCACCCGGTGCATCTGGGCCAAGTTGCGCGGCGCGAAGACGTCGAGGAGCACCGCGACGGCGTGGTCGGCCACCGGCCAGGGGGCGGCGACGTCGAAGGAGACCGCGCCGATCCGGGGATGGGCACGCGCCGCGCGACGCAGGGCGTACTTCGAGACGTCGACGGCGATGCCGACCGCGTCCGGCCGCGCACCGACCACGCCGGCCAGATGGTGCCCGGTCCCGGCACCGATGTCGAGGATCACCCGACCGGGCAACCCGGATAGCCCGGATGACCCCCCGGGGACGGGATGCGCGATCTGGGCCAGTCGGGCGGTGAGCGGCCCGTAGTGGCCACCACCGAGGAAGGACTCCCGCGCGGCGACCATGACGGCGGTGTCGCCGACGACCCGCCGAGTCCGGCCGGTGCGCAGGTTGGCATAGCCGCTGCGGCCGACGTCGAAGTCGTGCCCGGCGGGACAGCGCAGGGATCTGTCCGCCCGGTGCAGCGCGTCGCCGCACACGGGGCAGCGCAGGAACGGCAGCACGGCCCGCAGGGACGCGAGGGCGGGCGGGACAGCGACGACGGGCGGGACAGCGACGACGGGCGGGACAGCGACGGCCGGCGCCGGTGACTCGGGACCGGTGGAGTTCGTCAGGCGCCGACCGATCCAGGCGTGTTCGCGGTCAGCCCGTTCGGCTCCGCATACTGGACGCCGACGAGCTCGGACTCCCGGTAGACGGCCGTGGTGACGCTCGCCAGCCCACACTGCCGCCGGTCGGGACGGTGCCAGAGGGGCACCCCCTCCAGGGCACGCCGAGCCGTCCAGACCGGAAGCTGATGGCTGACGAGCACGACATGCCGACCGGGGTGGGCATCGCGCCATTCCGCGACGGCCACGAGCATCCGCGCGGCGATCTCGTCGTACGGTTCGCCCCAGGATGGGCGGAACGGATTGAGCAGCAGGCGCCACAGGGCGGGGTAGCGGACCACCGCCGGGCCGGCCTCGAACGTTCTGCCCTCGAAGGCGTTGCGGCTTTCGATCAGCCGCGGGTCGGCCTGGACGGCGAGTGCGTGCGCCGTGGCGATGGGCGCGGCGGTCTGCTGAGCACGATCCAGCGGACTCGCGACCACGGCCGCGACGTCCAGCTCCGCAAGGAACTCCGCGGTGACTTTCGCCTGCTGCTGGCCCTTGTCGGACAACCGGAACCCCGGCAGCCGGCCGTAGAGGATCTTCTCCGGGTTGAAGACCTCGCCGTGGCGGACCAGATGCACCCGGGTCAACGGAGCCGGCTCCGTCATGCCCGCCCCTCGGGAGAGGCGGAGACGGTCACCGGTTCGGGTACCGCCGCGGCGGCACGTGCGGCCGCCGGTGCCGCCGCGGCGATCCGCTCCACCGTCTCGTCATCATGCGCGGCCGAGACGAACCACGCCTCGAACGCCGACGGCGGCAGGTAGATCCCGGCGTCGAGCATGCTGTGGAAGAACGCCGCGTACCAGGCGGTGTTCTGCGCCTGGGCACCGGCGTAGTCGACCACGGTGGCGGCGTCGGTGAAGAAGAAGCTGAACAGCGATCCGGCGCTGCTCGGCAGGTGGGCCACACCCTCCTCGGTCAACGCGGTCGAGACGATCCCGGCCACGTCGGCGGCGCGGGTGTCGACAGTGGCGTAGACCTCGTCGGTGCAGGCCCGCAGAGTGGCGAGTCCGGCGGCGACGGCGATCGGGTTACCCGACAACGTGCCCGCCTGGTACACCGGGCCGGCGGGTGCGAGCCTGGCCATCACGTCCGCCCGCCCGCCGAAGGCCGCCGCGGGCAGCCCGCCGCCCATCACCTTGCCGAAGGTGAACAGGTCCGGCGACCAGTCCTCGATCGCGCCCTCATTGCCCCACCAGCCGGCGCGTGAGACGCGGAACCCGGTCATCACCTCGTCGAGGATGAGCAGCGCGCCGTGGATGTCGCACAGCCGGCGCAACCCGGCGTTGAAGCCGGGCAGCGGCGGGACGACCCCCATGTTGGCGGCGGCGGCCTCCGTGATGACCGCCGCGATCGTCTCACCGCGCTCGGCGAAGACCGCCTCGACCAGCGCGAGATCGTTGTAGGGCAGGACGATGGTGTCCGCGGTGGCGGCGCCGGTGACTCCCGGGGTGTCCGGCAACCCGAGGGTCGCCACTCCGGAACCGGCGGAGGCGAGCAGCGCGTCGACGTGCCCGTGGTAGCAGCCGGCGAACTTGATGATGCTCGACCGGCCGGTGAAACCCCGGGCCAGCCGCACGGCGCTCATCGTCGCCTCGGTGCCGGAGTTGACCAGGCGTACCTTCTCGACCGGGCCGACCCGGTCGACGATCAGCTCCGCGAGCTCCACCTCCCCCGGCGTGGGGGTGCCGAAGCTGGTGCCGGCCGAGACGGCGCGCGACACCGCCTCGACGACGGCCGGATGGGCATGGCCGAGGATCATCGGCCCCCACGAGCACACCAGGTCGACGTAGGTACGCCCGTCCGCATCGGTCAGATAGGGGCCGTTGCCCGCCACCATGAAGCGCGGCGTGCCGCCGACGGCACGGAAGGCTCGGACCGGAGAATTGACCCCACCGGGAACAACACGCTCGGCGCGCTGGAACAGCTCCTCGGATGCCGGCGCGGCAGACGGAACCACCATGCCCACGATCCTCGCAGGTCGGCCCCGCCTCCCGCGCTCCACGTGTCCGGTAGCACGCCGCGTCCCCCTCCGCGGTCCGTGGTCCGTTGTTGACCGACCCGCCACCAGCGCTGGAAGCCACCGCTGAAAGCCACCGCTGGACGGGGGTCTGCCCCGGCCGCCCACCGACGGCGGCTCGTGCGCCCGGTCC
>NZ_CDWTMO010000244.1:0-4265 GCF_977946435.1 Frankia sp. CgKIO3
CCCCGACACCGCACCCCACCCCGACACCGCGGTCTGGCGCCGACGCCGTCAGCGCAGGGTGAGGCTGCGTCCAACAAGACCCGCCCGCACCCGGCGTTCGTGCGCGGTCAGTGCCGTGGTGTCGGCCAGTGCCCGTTGATAGGCCACCCGCAGCGCGGCGGCCGGCTCCTCACAGCAGTCCGCCTCGCTTCCGGGCGCGAGATCCCAGACGGGAACGACGAGCCCGTCGGCGCGGAAGAACCCGATGAACCTGGAGCCCTCCCCCACCGTGAGACGTTCGGCCGCAGCCAGGCGAGCCAGCGCATCCAGCAACGCCTCCTCGGTGGGGGCGACGTCGGCGCCCGCGCCGATGGGAGCAACCGCCTCGGCCTCGGAGCCGGTGCCCGCCGCAGTACCCGCCGCGCCCGGCCAGGCCAGCGGAAGCGCCCACCGCAGGTGCCAGCGGTCACCGGGGTGGCACCAGTAGGCGGCCGGCACCGAGGTGAGCCGTACGGTGGGCACCACGGTGGCGTTGGCGCGCTCCAGCAGCACCGCCACCTCCTGGTTCGGACCGCTCTCCTCGTCCGACGGTGGCAGCCACCATCCGAACCCGGAATGAACGGTGATGCCCAGGGGTGCCGGGTCCAGCAGGTCGGTGAGCCGGGGCAACCCGGCGAGTCCCGCGGGCAGTTGTTCCACGAGGCGCGGCGCGGAGGCAGGCGGGATGTCGATCACACTCCCCGGCTCAGCGGCGAGTGCGGCGAGCAGGGCACCGGCGACATCCCGCGATGCGTCCAGACCCGGAAGGGCGATCTGCAGGGCGACCAGGATTTCGCCGTCCTCGCGCACCAGGGCGGGGGCGGCCTGCGGCAGCATCGTGCAGAGCGTGATGCGCCGGTCGGCGTGCTCAGGATGGTCGGCGAGGTAGGCCGCCGCCAGGGTCAGCGGCGCGGTGGCGCTGGGCACCAGCTCCCGCAGGGCGACCAGGTCCGGCTCGTCGCGGCGGCCCGCGAACGGGCGCAGCACGGGAGCCGGCCGGTTCCGCTCGCCGTGGCACGCCTTGTAACGACGGCCCGACCCGCAGGGACAGGGTTCCCGCGGTCCGACGGCGGGGATGGCCCCATCGGATCCGTGGACAGACGGGCGGCGACGGCTCCGTGCGGCTCCCCCGCCAGAGCCGGGCGTGGCGACTCGTGCCGGGCGGGTGCCGGGACGCTGGGGTGCGGGTCGGCGAGCGATCACGACCTCCTGGGGTAGAGACCGTCACGCGCGGTCATGGACTTCCTGCGGGTAAGGCTAAGCCATGGTCGGCGGATGACGAGGGTGCCGGGTGGCGGCCGCGCCCGTGGCAAACACCACCGCTCCCGTCGCGGGAGCGGGCCCCGTCGTAGGAGCGGGCCGACGGAGAGCCGACAGCCGACAGATCCGGTCGAGGACAGATGCATCCCCGGCATCTCGGGCTCCCATTCAAGGATAACCCTCTTCCACGGCAGGGACTATCCCGTCGCTGCGGAACCATTACCACGGATACCGCACGCGGCCCTCTCCTCAATGGGCACGATGAACACAGCCGTTCGGCGGACGGGCTCTGGCGGGACTGATGGCGAGCATCATCGACGCTCGTCCGCAAGCCACCGTCACCGTGGCGGCACATCCAGGAAGACGACGCCGCGGGAACCGGTGAAAGGCCGCTCGACAGGCGGCGCCCGCGGCATTCATCTCGATATATGGGGGGTCGGTGGCGAAGGTCGTCGTTGCCGGCGGGGGCATTGCTGGGATCGCCTGCGCCAGCACACTGCTAGCCGAGGGAATCACCGTGGATGTCCGTGACCGGGGCCGCGTGATCGGCGGACGGATGGCCTCACGGTGGATAGACGGGCGCATCGTGGACTCCGGCGCGTCGTACTTCACCGCCACCTCGCCGGAGTTCCGCGAAGTCGTGGACGATTGGTTCATCCGTGGCCTGGTACGCCCCTGGACGCACCGAATGTCGGTAATCAGTGGGCCGACCGCCACCTTGGCCGAGCCGCGTTCCGGCCCGCTGCGGTACGCCGCCCCACGCGGGCTGCGTTCCCTGGTCGCCGACCTCGCGTCCCGCGCCGGGGTGCAGGTCGCGCAGTCCACGCCGATCCGCCGGATCACCCCGGGTCCCCGCGTCGACGACGAGGCCGCCGACGCGGTGATCCTCGCGATGCCCGACCCGCAGGCGCTGCGCCATCTCGACCCGGCCTGCACCGAGGAGCGGGCGCAGCTCGCCGACCGCCCCTGGTCGCCGGTGCTGGCGCTGCTCGCCGGCTGGCCCTACCGGTGCTGGGCACCGATCGACGGAGCCTTCGTCCACGACGACGATACGATCGCCTGGATCGCCGACGACGGCCGTCGCCGGGGTGACAGTGCCGCCGTCCTGGTCGCCCACTCGACGCCGGATTTCGCGCGGGCGCGGCTGGCCGACCCCGCGGCGGCCGGGCCCGATCTCGTCGCGGCACTACGGCGCCTGCTCACCATCACGGTGCAACCCAGTTGGACGTACGTGCAAAGGTGGACCTTCGCCCGCCCGGACCGTCCGCACGAACAGCCGTACTACCTGTCCGGCAGTGGGATCGGGCTCGCCGGCGACGGCTGGGGAACACCGAAGATCGAGAATGCCTGGCACTCGGGCACCGAGCTGGGCCGAGCCCTCTCCGCCCGATTGAGATAAACGATTGCGATAACCTATCGCAATAACCGATTACGATGACCGATGGCATGTGACCGGATCGAGCCTGCGCCGGCGTAGGTCGTTCGGTTGATGATGCGTGACGCGGGTACACCCTCCGGCATGGAGATCAAAGTAAGCCTGTCGTTGCCCCACGATGAGATCTCCATACCCGTAGTTCGACGTATCTGCACGCAGTCCCTGAAAGTCCTGGGCGTCAGCAAAGAATGCATTTACGATGTTGAACTTGCATTGACAGAAGCGTGCGACAATGTTCTTCTACATGCCCATGACGGCGACGAGTACGAGGTTTTGGTGGGAGTGGACAACGAAGTCGCCATCATCGAGGTGAGCGATCGCGGCGACGGTTTCGACGGCATGGATAATCTCGATCGGACGGCCCGCCAGAACAGCGATTTCCCCAGGCCGGAAAATGTTCCCGAGCAAGGCCGTGGCATCTTTCTCATGCGCGCTCTGATGGACCGGGTGCAGTTCCACCAGGTGGACGGCCCCCATCGGGGCACCCGCGTGCATCTGGAGAAGACTCTCACCTGGGAGGAGAGCGCTCCCGGGGAGCGGCTGAGCCGGGCGCGGACGGGGCCCTGGCCCGCTGCCCGCCCGGAGGTGGCCGAGGGCATCCATCCGGTCTGACGTCTCCCGCCGTCCCCCGCCGACTCCCTTCCTCGACCGGCCGCCCCACAATCCGACCGGCTACGCTGACGGGAGTAGACTCCGAGGGATCTGGGCGGGTATCGCGATGGGTGTGGTAGTGACCGAGGCGGCCCCGCCCGCCCGGATCGGGATCGTCACCTTCCCCGGCTCTCTCGACCACCGGGACACGGCGCTCGCAGTGCGGGCCGCCGGTGCCGAACCGGTCTCCCTCTGGCATGGCGACAGCGATCTCGCCGGCGTCAATGCCGTCATCCTGCCCGGCGGATTCTCCTACGGTGACTACCTGCGCGCCGGTGCGATAGCCCGGTTCTCGCCCATGGTGGCGGCCCTCGTCCCGGCGGCCCGCGCGGGCCTGCCGATTCTCGGCATCTGCAACGGGTTTCAGGTGCTCTGCGAGGCCGGCCTGCTCCCCGGGGCATTGACTCGCAACGTGGGACTGCACTTCGTCTGCCGCGACCAGCGGTTGCGGGTCGAGGCGCCGGGCACTGCCTGGACCCGCGGCTACCAGGACGGCGAGGAGATCGTCATCCCGGTGAAGCACGGGGATGGTCGCTATGTCGCGGCCCCGGGCGTGCTCGCCGAACTCGAGGCGGCCGGGCGGGTTGTGGTGCGCTACGTCGGCGGGAATCCCAACGGGTCGGCCGCCGACATCGCCGGGATCTGTAACGAGAGCCGGACGATCGTGGGCCTGATGCCGCATCCCGAGCACGCTGTTGACGACCTCACCGGCCCCGGGGTCGGCGGGCTTCGCATGTTCACCTCGGTACTGTCCGGCGTTTTGTCGGCTTTTTCCTCTTAAAGAGGGATTTTTGGTTACGAAGGGGTCTCCATTGTCCGCCCGGGAGCCCGGATCAGGGGATATCGGCGAGGATGGGAGGGTGACCGGCAACCCCGCCGCCCCCGCGGCCACCTCCGTGAG
>NZ_CDWTMO010000245.1:0-4263 GCF_977946435.1 Frankia sp. CgKIO3
CAGTGTCGCCGCGACGGGCGGCCGTGCTCCGCGGCCTTCCCGCCGCGGACCACTGCCTGTCGCCGCCCACCTGTCGGGTCGGCGCGACGCCGGCCGCCCGAACGTGGCGCGCCCGGGTGTGGCCCAGGAGTCAGACCCCGACCGGTGGGGCACTGGCCCCTTCGGCCCACCCCGCCTCAGCACCGACGGCCGGGGCCGGGGCAAACTGGGTCCGATACAGCTCGGCATAGAGCCCGCCGCGGGCCAGCAGCTCCTCATGGGTCCCGCTCTGCACGATCCGCCCGTCGTCGACCACCAGAATGCGGTCGGCGTCACGCACCGTGGACAGCCGGTGCGCGATGACCAGGGATGTCCGTCCCACCAGCGCCGCGGTCAGCGCCTGCTGCACGCCGGCCTCGGACTCGCTGTCGAGATGCGCGGTGGCCTCGTCCAGCACGACGATGCCCGGTTCGCGCAGCAGCAGCCGGGCGATGGCCAGCCGCTGCTTCTCCCCGCCGGACAGGCGGTAGCCCCGGTCACCGACGACCGTGTCCAGGCCGTCCGGCAGGGAGCGCACGAGCAGCCCGATCCGCGCCGCGCCCAGAGCGGTCCACATCTGCTCGTCCGAGGCGTCCGCCCGGGCGAAGGCCAGGTTCGCGCGGATGGTGTCGTGGAACAGATGCGCGTCCTGGGTGACCACACCGACGGCGGACCGCAGGGACCGAAGGGTGAGATCGCGGACGTCGTGCCCGCCGATGCGTACCGACCCCGACCGCACGTCATACATGCGCGGAACGAGCTGGCTGATCGTCGTCTTGCCCGCTCCGGACGGGCCGACCAACGCGATCACCTGCCCCGGCTCGACCCGGAAGGTGACATCGTGCAACACCGGCGTGGGCACCCGCGGGTCGAGTACGGCGACCGACTCCAGCGACGCCAGGGAGACCTCGCCGGCGGCCGGATAACGGAAACCGACATGATCGAACTCGATGGTCGTCGCGCCGGCCGGCAGATCGACGGCGCCCGGCCGGTCGGCGATCGCTGGCTCCAGATCGAGCACCTCGAAGACCCGCTCGAAGGACACCAGCGCCGTCATGACGTCGACGTGCACGTTGGAGAGCTGGGTGAGCGGCCCGTACAGCCGTCCGAAGTAGGCCGTGAGCGCGACCAGGGTGCCGACCTCCAGGCTGCCCTGGGCAGCGAACCGACCGCCTATCCCGTAGACGATCGCGGTCGCGAGCGAGGCGACCAGGGTGAGCGAGACGAAGAATATGCGGCCGTACATAGCCTGGGTCACCCCGATGTCACGCACCCGCCCGGCCCGAACGCGGAAGTTCTCGTCCTCCCGTTCCGCCGAACCATACAGTTGCGCGAGCATCGCTCCGGACACGTTGAATCGTTCCGTCATCGTCGTGTTCATCTCGGCGTTCAACCCGTAGCTCTCCCGGGTCAGCCTGGCCAGGCGGGGCGCCAACAAGCGGGCCGGAATAATAAATACCGGCAGCAACACGAGCGACACGAGGGTGATTCGCCAGGACAGCACCAGCATCGCGGCGAGCACGAATCCGGCGGACAGGACATTCGACAGCACCGACGACAGCGTGTTGGTGAACGCCGACTGCGCGCCGAGCACGTCGTTGTTCAACCGGCTGATGAGCGCCCCGGTCTGGGTCCGGGTGAAGAAGGCGAGCGGCTGGCGCTGCACGTGCCGGAACACCTGGCTGCGCATCTCGTAGATCAGACCCTCGCCGATCCGGGCCGAGAACCAGCGCTGCGCGAGCGACAGACCGGCGTCCAGGAACGCCAGGCCCGCGACGACCGCGGCGAGCGCCTGCACGAGCCCCACCCGGTGGCGCACGATGCCGTCATCGATGATCGTTTTAAGGATCATCGGAACAACCGCACCGACAGCCGAGCTGAGCACGATGAGCGCGAGAAAGTAGGCGAGCTGCCGCCGATGGGGACGGGCGAAGGCGACGATCCTGCGCAGGGTACCGGGCCGCAGCGAGGTCCGGGTGACCGAACGGTCCTGTTGGAAGGTACGCATCGTAGACCAACCATCCATTCCCGGTCGCATCAGCCCTCCTGGCGGCGGCGCTTACTGTGTTACGTAGTGCTTACTACGTAACGATGTAAGCAGGAATTGCGGACGGGCATTCCCGCGGCGGGTGCGGCTCGTCAGGCGTGCTGGCTGCAGCTTGGCACGGCACGGAGCGAAACGGATGCCGAAGCGGGAGACAGCCGGTACGGAGCCGGCGCAGGAGCCGGTCGGGGCTGCCGGTCACCCCGCCGCGGGGTCGTCACCGGCAGCGGAGCGGGCGGTGACGACGCGTTCCCAGGCCTCGTCCTCGGCCCGCTCGTCGAGACGGTCGGAGCGGGTAGCGGGACGGGAGCGCCGCACGCCGCGCATCAGCGCCTTCATCTCGGCCGCGATGTCGCGGGGAACCGCGAGGAGCGCCGCGACCAGCACGCCGACCTGCTCGTCCAGCAGCTCACGCGGCAGGACCCGCTGGGCCAGCCCGATCCTGGCCGCTTCGTCGGCGGCGAGCTCGCGGCCGGTCAGGCAGAGGTCCAGGGCATTCGCGTAGCCGAGGAGCTCGACCAGCCGACCCATGGCACCGGCCGCGGGCAGGAGGCCGTCACGCGCCCAGGTCAGCCGGAAGCGCGCATCCTCGGCGAGAACCTGCAGGTCGCAGGCGACCGTCACCGCGAGACCGAGGTCGCCGACCGTCGTGTCCACGACGGCCACACTGATCAGGTCGGACCGATCGGAGACCCGCCCCATCGCGTCGCGCCATGCGCGATATCCCGCGGCCGGGGACAACCGCCCCACGGCGTCCGCGGGCCCTTCCTCGCCCACTCGGGGTGCGGGGTCGGTAAGGTCAGCGGCCGGTGGGGGGCGATGACCCATCCGGACAACCAGGACCCGGACCTCACCGGTCAACCGCCGCAGTTCGCCGGCCAGCGCCGACGCGAGAGCCGGGAACGAGCCGGCCCCGCCGGTATCACCGGGATCCGTCATCCAGATCGTGACGAGAGGCCCGGCGACCCGCACGTGCAGTCCGGCCGCCGCCGCCGCTACAGCGGCGGCGGGGACCGCCATGATCAGGAGCTTTTCTTCTTGGTGCCCCGGGTCGCACCACCCCGGCCGCGCAGGGTCGTACCCGACTCCGAGAGGATCCGGTGGACGAACCCGTACGAACGACCAGAGGACTCGGCGAGCAGGCGGATGCTCTGCCCACCTTCGTACTTCTTCCGAAGTTCGGCGGCAAGCTTGTCCCGCTCGGCGCCGGTGATCCGGGTTCCTTTCCTGAGCTCGGCCAACGTGGCCCCCTCCGTGTTCGATGATCTGCGAACCGATCTTCACTCAGCTTGAGTAAACGCGCCACTCGAAGCAGATGTGATCCATCACACGCGGCGCCGGTGCGTGACCGTGCCCTCGCGTTCCTTCCTCCACGCCGGCGGTCACCAGCGATGGCACGGGTCGCACCCACCCGCTGGCGCAGCAGGCGCGCCTGGCCGAGGGTGCTACCGAGATCAGTGTCCCCAATCCCCGGTACGCGGCCCGACAACAGCATCGGCGCGTCGCCACGAACATCGCCATCTTCGCGCTCAAGATCTTCTCTCGATGCAACGCTGCAGGTACGACCATCAGTCGATCACTGTACAGAGCGAGCCGACGGACCGCGAACGCGGCCGATCAATTCGACTGATTCCTCACATCCGACACCGGTTGTCCACCCCGTCGGGGCCGGCCCGCTCCCGTGCTGAGGCCCGGTCCGACGAGATCGCGGACGGCTCGTCGCACCCCTGCCGGCGCCCCCGCCAGCACCTCCGGCATCCGGCTCGGGGGAACTCCGGCGTTGGGAGCGGACCGGACTCGTTACCGTGCAGTGGTGGTCGGTGACGTGATGATCTCCGGGTCGGCACCGAAGGTGCCCAGCTACGCGGCCTGCCTCGGTACGGACCGGTGAGCGCGACGGACGGCGCCTCCGACCCGACCGCTGTCGCCGCCTCCAGCCGGTTGCCCGGACCGCGCGGCGGCCTGTCCCGGCCCTGGGCGGGGTCCGCCGGGCGCACCGAGGCCGGCGAGGCGGCGCTGTGGCTCATCCTGGTGGCCTGCGGTCTCATCGGCACGTTCCTCGTCTCCACCGGCGACCTGGATCTGGACATCGGTGACCCGCCGCTGCGCGGCGGGTGGGCTCCCCGTCTCGATTCCCTCGTCCTGGTCCCGCTCGTGATCGCCGTGGTCGTGGTCGCCCTCACCGCCTGGTGGGCCTCGAC